>JAOZKQ010000618.1 GCA_029935275.1 Bacteroidales bacterium
GCCTGATCATAAGTTGGAGCAGATACATTCCTAATAACGCCTAAAGCTACAGGGTAATTTGGCCATCTCATATTTGCAAGCATGGTATGAATTCCTGGGTTATTCTCATTAGAGACATGCACAAGTAAGTCTTTCTCAGTTATACCATCCTCTCCTATTTTCACTACTTTTAACTTTAAACCATCCAACACCAGACCTTTGTCCCGATTTTTTCCAAAAATCATTGGTTTCCCATGCTCCAGTATAATCTGTCTTTCTTCTTTCACCTCCCTATCACTGATTTCTGCGAATGTTTTATCATTAAAAATTACACAGTTTTGCAACACTTCAACAACTGAAGCACCTTCATGCTCACCGGCTTCAATAAAAATTTTTGTAGAAAGCTTCACATTGGTATCGATGGTCCTTGCAAAAAATTTACCCTGTGCACCAATAACCAATTCACCAGGATGAAATGGAGCCTCAATAGTTCCAAAGGGAGAAGTTTTTGTAAGAATGCCCTTTTTAGATGTAGGTGAATATTGTCCTTTGGTTAATCCATAAATTTCATTATTAAACAAAACCAGGTTTACACTAATATTACGCCTTACCAGATGAATAAAATGATTTCCACCAATAGCCAGGGAATCCCCATCACCGGTAATTTCCCATACACTTAGGTCAGAATTAGCTACTTTCACTCCACTTGCAATTGCTGCAGCCCGTCCATGAATACCATGAAACCCAAAAGTATCCATGTAATACGGGAACCTTGAAGAACAACCTATGCCTGAAATTATAGCATATTTCTCTTTTGGAGTACCCAGCTCAGCCATGGCTTTCTGAATACTGTTCAAAATTGCATGATCCCCACAACCCGGGCACCATCGAACTTCCTGATCACTTTTAAAATCCTTAAAAGTGAGATTTGCTTTTTGTTCTGTCATTATTTTACTTCTCAAGTAATGTTGTAAACTTATCTTTCAACTCAAGTGTTGTGAAAGGCAATCCCTGAACCTTATTATACTGTTCATATTGGAATTCCTGATGCATTATTCTAAGATAATTTGCAAACTGACCCATATTCAGTTCACAAACTACAATTTTCTTAAATTTCGAAAAAATATCTTTTACATTTGCCGGTAGCGGTTTAATGTAATTAAAATGGGCAAGGCTAACCTTTTTTCCATCTGCCTGCATTTCCTGAACAGAGGTTCTTAAATGTCCTAAAGTTCCTCCCCATCCAACTACTAAAAGATCCCCCTCAGGTTCCCCAAGAACTTCCTGTTCCGGTATCATATTTACTACCCGTGCTACCTTCCCCTCCCTGATCTTGGTCATATTCTCATGGGTTTCAGGTACGTATGACACATTACCGGTAAGTTCATCTTTTTCCAGGCCACCAATCCTGTGTTCCAGGCCTTTTGTTCCCGGAATAGCCCAACTCCTTGCAAGTGTTTCAACATCCCTTGCATAGGGCATATAATTCTCACTTCCCTCTTTTACAATACGGGTTTTAATAGCTGGGTAATCATTCATTGATGGAATTTTCCATGGCTGTGAGCCATTTGCAATAAAACCATCGGTTAAAAGTATTACTGGTGTCATTCGCTCAAGAGCAATCCTAGCTGCTTCAAAAGCAAAATCAAAACAATCAGCAGGAGTACTTGCGGCCACAACAACAACCGGGCTTTCACCATTTCTTCCATATAAAGC
>JAOZKQ010000619.1 GCA_029935275.1 Bacteroidales bacterium
TTATTCCAGTGGCAAAGGCATTCAAATACAAAGCCCCTTTATGGCCAATTGCAGGAATATTTGAAGTAGGTTCCCCAATAATAATTACACTTGCTTCGCCAAAATTGCTATAAGTTTCAGCCAACTGAACAGCACCCTGACAACCCAATTCTTCCCCTGCAGTAAAAATTAACCGGATACCACCCAATGGAGGGGTATTCTCAAATGAAGATATTGCAGCATATATCATGGCCGCTAATCCACTTTTCATATCACTTGAGCCACGCCCAAAGATTTTATCACCACTTATTTCGCCAGATAATGGATCAAGGTCCCACTTTTTGGCACCCAGGGGAACTGTATCAAAATGACCGGAAAGTACAACCGGAGCTGCTAATTTTGAAAGCCCCTTTTCGGCAATAAGGTGTAAACGCTTTTCAGCAAAAACAGGATATTTAACACTAAAACCACTCCCGGAAAGTAATTTGCCGACATACAAAGAAATATCAGATTCATTACCAGGAGGATTGATGGTATTAAATGTGATAAGTTTCTGTGTAAGTTTTACTATATCTGAAAGAGGCATATAAAAATTCCCGTTTTTCTAAATTGAAGCTATAAATGTATTTATTTTTTTAACCATAAAACAAGGCTTAAGGTTGATTATTATAAATTAAAATTTCATTTAAATAGACATGATTGTTCTTTTTTGGATTTATTAGTTTAATTTTCACTGTATGTTTCTCTGGTTTAAGATTGTACTTCCAACAAATATCCGTGCGCCTTTTTGTAAAATTAGATGGCAAGCTTGCTTTTTCATATAAAACTCCATCAATATACACTTCAATTTCATGATTATAGTTTTCATCCGGATTATTACCAGATTGTGAACTGCCTTTAACAACAAAACCTACACCTTCAAATTCAAATATATACTCTGTATTATTTACAGACATTTTTCTTTGGCTTTCCTCAATTGCTAATATTTTGGCCGGAAAATGATTTAAAAATCCTTTCTCATACTTCACAGGAGCCGGTTCCTGCAGCTTTATCTCAATCGTATTGTCTTTAGCGGCCCCTCCTGTCTCCATAATATTTTGCAAGGCATGATTATATCCCATTTTATACACATCATTCAAAGAAATCGTTGTATATTTAAAATCCATGTCCTCCACCTTATCCAGGCCTTGTTTCCAATAGTCAGGAATATTCGAGTATCCCAGCATGGTTCCTAAAATGCCTGCTGCACTGGCCGGGTTACAATCAGAATCCTGTCCGCAACGAGTACTTATATCAATGGTTTTTCCATAATCTCCATTCCCATATAGTAAACCTATAACTATATAAGCCGCATTAATTTTTGCATCAATATTAAAAGCCTTGAATACGCCATCGGGACAACCGATATCTGATGACCATTTTCCCTCAACTTCAATCCAGGTCCTTTTCCAGTCATTAGGGTATTGTTGATGCCAGCCTATAACATCATAAATGCATTTGTAAAAATCACTTTGCTCAGGAATGGAACTTAATCCATCACTAACAATTAACCCAACATCATCAGATATAAAGGCCAGGGAATACATTGCGGCAACATATACGCCACCATACCAGCCATCACCATAGTTCATAATATGGCCCACTTTATCACATATCGCACTTGCCGTATTAACCATTCCAGGTGACATTAAACCGGCAAAATCAGCTTCAATCTG
>JAOZKQ010000138.1 GCA_029935275.1 Bacteroidales bacterium
CGGCCCGGGAAGCACTACAAACAGCCTGCGCAGCATAAAAATTTGTAAAACGCATACCATCAATGGCAATTCTGTCAATATTAGGTGTCAGGAACTCCGTAGCACCAAAGCAACTCAGGTCTCCATAGCCCTGGTCATCAATAAAAATTAATACAATATTTGGCTGAGAAGAATCTGTTCTTACTTGTTTTTCCAAATTATCCCCACAACTTTGAAATAAACCTAAGGCCATGATAGAAAGAAAAGTCACACCAAATAAACGAAATGAATACTTAAACATAATTTTATAATTTTAATTTAATGCTTTATTTATATATGCAACAAATGAATTCATATTATGATAAATAACAAAGGCCTCATTCAGAAAATCAGGTTCAATAGCGGCGGATTTCTTGTATTCCTTTATCACTATATAACTTTTAAATTTTAGTAAATCCATGTCAGGGAAATCGGCAGGATACCCCCTGGGTGACTTTTTTAGTGTATCTCCTGAAATTTCTCCAAAATCTTTTTTAAAAGTAGGTTTGCTTATGATTTGCTTTAATTCATCAGTATGCTCAAAAATATAGTTCCTTATCTTTTTTAATTGATCCGATGCCGGCATATACACACCCCCAGCAAGAAAAGAGCCGCCAGGTTCGAGATGTAAATAGTATCCTGCATTCCCGGATTTCTTCCCATCCGGAACTAAAAAAGCGCCAAAATTTGTTTTGTAAGGTGATTTATCCTTAGAAAACCTAACATCCCGATAAATTCGGAAAATACAATTCTTAGCCTGAAGAGTGCTTATTCCCTTGTCAAATTTCCCAATCTCCTTGATCAGTATTTCCGTAATAATTTCAAAACTTTCTTTTGCTTTTATAAATTCCGGCTTATGTTTATGAAACCAATCACGATTATTATTCTTTGAAAGCTGTTGTAAAAAATTAAAAATAGTTGAAAGTGCCATTTCTTCAGTAAAAATAAATAGCTAATTTAAAGTTTTTAATGATACTAATCAATATCGCCTGCATATTTTATCAAATGACTTATCTTTACAATTAAAATTATCAATTTTCTTAAGCATTAAACGTGAAAACTTTTTGCATAATAGTTGCCGGTGGTAAGGGTCTTAGAATGGGAACAGATATTCCCAAACAATTTTTATTACTGAATGGAAAACCTATACTTATCCGAACGCTGGAAGCTTTTCTAAGTTATGATCCATTTATAGAAATTATACTGGCCTTAGCTGCTGATCATTTTCCTTACTGGAAAAAATTGTGTGAAAAATATCATTTTAAGGATGCTGTGAAACTAGTTGAAGGTGGAAAAACCCGTTTTCATTCGGTAAGAAACGCCCTTCAAACAATTCAGAGTGATGGAATTATTGCTGTGCATGATGGTGTCAGGCCTTTGATTACATCCGGATTTATTGATGTCTGTTTTAAGGATGCTGAAAAATATAAAACCGCGATACCCTGTATTCCTGTTACTGAATCAATAAGAGAAATAGAAGGGGAAAAGAATCACCGGGTTGACCGTTCAAAATTTGTACTAATCCAAACCCCTCAGGTTTTTAGTGTTAAGCTTTTAAAAGAAGCCTTCCTTCAGCCTTATCAAAAAGAATTCACTGATGAAGCCAATATGGTTGAGAATATGGGCATCCCTGTCCATTTAACAACTGGCATCCCTGAGAATATTAAAATTACCAACCGGATTGACCTTTTGTTCGCAGAGGCATTTTTATTAGCAAGTGACTCTAAAAAACAGTAAATTTTTCTGCCTGCAAAGTCTTTGATAATTATAAATCAATCAAAATAGCTTAGCATTCAATTCCCTGATTTATTTCGTAAATATTTTGGAATACTCTGGAAACGTTTTACATTTTATTTGTTTCCTGTGTTTTTACAGTCTATATTTGCAAAATGAATTTAGAACTAAACCACCTACTGAAAGAAGTAAGTAAGCTGTACAGCCGATACGGCATTCGGAGTATTACAATGGATGATATTGCCCGTGAACTTGGGATTTCAAAAAAGACTTTATATAAATTTGTATCTGATAAAAGCGACCTGGTTGAAAGGGTTATGCTATTTGAGCTTGCAAATAAAAGGCCAAACCCCGGAGATCAGAAAAAAAGAAACGCTATTGAAGATCTTTTTTGGGTAAATAAAATGATCAATCAAACTATTAAAGATACGAACCCTTCCAAAGAATTTGACCTGCAAAAATACTACCCTGCGATTTACAAAAAGATACATGACATAAAAACAAAAAAAATCATGGAATCGATGCTAGCAAACTTAAAAAAAGGAAAAAAAGAAAAGTTGTACAGGAAGGATTTAGATGAAGATATAATTGCACGAATGTATCTGCTACGCATACATCGCATTCCTCATAATGAAATTATTACAGCATCAGAGTTTACTTCTTCAAAATTTATTTATGAGATGTTTGTCTATCATATTCGGGGAATTGCAAGTTCTAAGGGAATAGAATTTCTGAATAAAAATATAGACAAATTACTACCGGAACATTAAAAGCAAAAAATATGAAACAAGCAATTTATAAAAAACTACTTATTCTATATATCTTTTTGTTTTCCATCAGCTGTTACGGCCAGGAACAGCAGGAAATAAGGTCATTTAGTGTAAAAGAAGCCCAGAAATTTGCTTTGGAAAATAATCTGAATGTCCAAAATGCAAAATTGGATGTTGAATACGCTAAAAAAGTTATTTGGGAAAATACTGCACTTGGATTACCTCAGGTAAACTCTTCTATAAATTACAATAATAACCTTAACCTCCAAACTACACTTTTACCAGGAGAAATAGTGGGAAGGCCAGGAGAAGATATAGAAGTGCAATTTGGAACACAACATAATGCTATGGCTTCTGTTAGCGCAAGCCAGATAATTTTTAGCGGACCATATATAATTGGATTGCAGGCTTCAAAAATCTTTAAACAATCAAATGAAGAAAAACTGGTAAAGACAGAAAATGACACAAAAGAACTGATCGCCCAAAACTATTATTTAGCACTTCTTGCTGAAGAAACCTATGCTATTGTTGATAGTAATGTTCTAAATTTAGAGAAAACATTTTATGAAACTCAAAAAATGTATGAAAAAGGCTTTGCAGAAGAAACAGATGCTGATCAGATCCGTGTGAACCTGATCTCTTTACAAAACTCTTTAAAATCAGCTCAAAGTCAGATAGAAGTTGCGTACAGGATGTTAAAATATCAATTGGGAATTAATATAAACGTAGAAATAAAACTTACAGAGGAACTGGATGATATTGTTTCAAATGTAACATTGGAAAAAACATTAGCTGACTCATTTATTGTTGAAGAGCATATTGATTTTATATTAAGTCAAACTGCAGAAGAATTAGCAAAAATGCAATTAAAGCTACAAAGAGCCGAATATATACCGGCACTGGATGCTGTTTACAATAATAATTGGTCGGCCATGCGAAATGAATTTAACTTTCTTAACCAGGATCAAAAATGGTATTATTCTTCCCTTTTGGGTTTTACCCTTTCTATTCCTATATTTTCAAGTGGAAACAGAAAAGCAAAGGTTGGCGAAAGGAAAATAGAATATCAAAAAGCTGCAAATAACAAAAAATTAACTGAAGATGGTTTAATTCTTCAAATTCAGCAAGCCCGTTTTGATTTTATTACTGCTTATGAGACGTATCTTAGTCAAAAGGATAATGTGGAGATCTCCAGAAAAATTCTGGAAAGGACACGGATAAAAGTCAGGGAAGGTATGTCTTCAAGCCTGGATTTTACTCAAATTAATAACCAGTATCTTACTACTCAATCAAATTATATATCTGCCATGTTTGACTTGCTAAATGCAAAGCTTGTACTTGATAAAGCAATGAACCGTTTATAAAATATTAAATTAACTGAAAATGCAAAAAATAGGAATAATATTGGCCGTAATTATTTTCACGGGCTGTAATCAGCCAAAACAAGCAGATTCTGCTTCTGATAAAAATACTAATGGACAGACTGTAAAGGAACAACAAAATGGTTCAAAAAAAATAAGCGTTAAAGTGCTGGAATTAATTCCGGAAAATTTCCAGCACTTCATCGATGTTAATGGCACTGTGCAAGCTGAAGAAGAAGCTATTATCAGCCCGGAAGTTGGAGGCCAGATCAAAAATATATATGTCGAAGAAGGGCAGGAAGTTAAAAAAGGCAAACTATTGGTAATCCTTAATACCAGCCTTATAGAAAGTAATATCAGGGAAGTCAGATCCAGCTTGAAACTGGCAAGTTTAACCTATCAAAAACAAGAAGAATTGTGGAAAGAAAAAATAGGAACTGAAATGCAATACCTTCAGGCAAAAAACAACAAAGAAACCCTGGAGAATAAGTTACATACCCTTCAAGTACAGTTAGAAATGGCTAAGATTAGAGCCCCATTTGACGGAATTATTGATGTTATTTATGTACAAAAGGGGGAACAGGCTGCACCGGGAATGCAAATTTTGCACATGGTAAATATTTCTAAATTAAAAATATATGCTGATGTATCTGAACGGTATCTGTCTCATGTACATAAAGGGGATATAGTGCATATTAGTTTCCCGGCATTCCCAGGATACACACTTGATGAAGAGATCTTTCGTACAGGCAAAGTGATCAATGAGAAAAGCAGGACTTTCAGGATAGAATTGAAAATAAATAATGATCGAAAAATGTTGCTGCCAAATCTGATCTCTAAAATTAAACTAAATGATTTTTCAGCGGAGAACTCCCTGACCGTTCCTTCCCATGTAATTAAACAAGACGTAAAAGGATCTTACCTTTTCACGGTAAAGTCAAATGGAGATTCATATAATGTTAAGAAAATTTATATTGGTACAGGTGTTACTTATGAGGATATAACCGTAATAACAAGTGGATTATCTGCCGGAGATAAAATAATAGTAACCGGATATAGCCTTGTAACCAATGGATTAGAAGTTAATATTCAAGGATAAAAGTTGAATCTTAATAATTTAAATTTTTATGAGTGATCTGCAAAAAAATAAAATTAAAGAAAGAGAATTTCGTATTACTACCCTCGCCCTGGGAAACAAGAGTACGATTTTTATTCTAACCACGATCATTATTGTTTTTGGTCTTTTCTCTTTCAATAATCTCCCGAAGGAACTTTTTCCTGAAGTGTCTTTCCCAACGATATTGATACAAACCGTTTATCCGGGTAATGCCCCGGTTGATATGGAAAACCTGATTACCCGCATTTTGGAAAAAGAAATTGAAACGGTAAAGGGATTGAAAACTCTTAAATCAAATTCCATGCAGGATGTATCTATAATTACCGCTGAATTTAATTCAAATGCTGATCTGGATAAAGCCCTTAGTGATGTAAAAGATGCTGTGGATAAAGCCAAAAGTGATTTGCCAAATGACTTGCTTACAGACCCAATTGTTAAAGACATTGATATGTCAGAATTTCCAATTATAACGATTAACATATCGGGAGATTTTAGCATTGAAGAACTTCGGAACTATGCAGAATTCCTACAGGATGAGATTGAATCTGTCTCGGAAATATCAAGGGTAGATATCAAAGGTGTTAATGAGAAGGAAATTAAAATAGATGTGGATTTGTTAAAACTTCAGGCCTACAATATTTCCTTTTTTGATATCGAAAACGCAATTACTGCAGAAAACATTTCGATGTCGGGAGGGGAAATTATTCAGGGAAATTATCAAAGATCCATCAGAATTCTGGGAGAATTTAAAAATGTTACTGAGATTGAGAATGTTATAATAAAAATGGACAAAGGTCAAATTGTCTATTTAAAAGATGTTGCCGATGTAATCTATGGTTTTAAAGACCCCACCAATTTTGCCCGCTTATATAAAGACCCGGTTGTTTCTCTTCAGGT
>JAOZKQ010000620.1 GCA_029935275.1 Bacteroidales bacterium
TGAAATAATTGGAAATGAGATTGAAAAAGTTGTGACCTGGACAGGGGATCCTGATTTAAAAAAATTAAATGGGAAGCCTGTTAGACTTCGTTTTGTAATGAAAGATGCTGATCTTTTTAGTTTGAAATTTGAATAATCTTTTGAGATTTTTTCAAATCTATAATATGTTATAACATTCCCGATTTTAAAACAGTATGTTATGAGTTCAAGTTTAAAGGAAAAACTAAATTCAGGGAAAAGAATATACGGGACTGCCATTGTTTCACCTTCCCCTATATGGGCAAAAGTTGTAAAACAGTCCAATCTGGATTTTGTATTTTTAGACTCAGAACATATGCCCCTGGGAAGAGAAACTCTTTCAAATATGTGTACGATCTATTCAGCTTTGGGAATTTCTCCAATGGTCCGTATTCCATCTCCTGACCCCATCTATGCCAGCATTGCCCTCGACGGAGGAGCCTCAATCATCCTTGCCCCCTATGTAGAAACTGTTGAAGAGGTTAAGTCTCTGGTTGGAGCTGTGAAATTTCGTCCACTAAAAGGAAAGAAGCTTCAACAAATCCTGGATGGGGACGAAATATTGGAAGAAAAATTAAAAAATTACATTGATGAAAGATGTAAGAATAATCTTTTATTCATAAATATTGAAAGCCAGCCAGCAATAGATAATTTACAAGCATTACTTTCAGTTCCCGGATTGGATGGAGTAATAATAGGCCCACATGATCTTTCCTGTAGTATCGGACTTCCGGAAGAATATACCAATCCGGTTTTTGAAAAGATCGTAACCAATGTTATTAAAGAGTGCAATAAAAGAAACCTGGGAATTGGCATCCATTTATCAGAGGGGCCGGAGCAGCAAATTAAATGGGCTAAGACAGGGACAAATATAATTTTACACAGCGCCGATATTTCACTGTTTGGGAAAATTTTGAATACGGAAATATCAACGATCAAAAAAGAATTAAAAGATGAGCCGGATAAAACCGAATATCATTCTTCTACAATTTAATTTCTAAATAAAGTTAAAATGAAATTTACATTTATTTTTCTTCTTTTTTTGTCATTTTCTTATTCATTTGCTCAGGTAAACAGCAATGATATTTTTTTACAGGAGGTGGCTACTGTTTTTACACCGGATAATGGACTGCCGGAAGCAATATTTTCAGATATACAGTTTGACAAGGCCGGCCATATTATTGCTATTTCAACAGAGGGTACATTCAGGTATGACGGGGAGAAGTGGGAAAGCACTCCTAAGCCATCACTTGATTTATTGAAAGGGGAAAAGGATGCTGATGAAAATATTATGGCAAAACTTGAATATCAGGAGAAGATTTACATTGGCCGGAAAGATGGGCTATTCATTCAAGGGAAGAGAAAAAATAAATGGATTGAAATTTTTCCTGCAGATATAAATTATAGTTGGAAACTATCAAATGTAAATATTCTGAAGGCAGACTCCAAAGGTCGTTTATGGTTTGGCTCAAATGAAGGAGTAGGTTATCTTCAGAATGATCAATGGAAACTATTCACAGGAAAGGAAGGTTTACCTTTTAAATATTTTACCTGCATTGCCGATACACCTGATGGCCAAATCTGGTTTGGAACTAAGAAAGGTGCAATCAGGGCTGATGGGGAAAATTTTTACTACCGTTTCAGCAGAAGATGGTTACCGGATGATT
>JAOZKQ010000621.1 GCA_029935275.1 Bacteroidales bacterium
AATATGAAGGAAAAGTCAGGGATGTTTATCAGGTGAATGACTCCCTGATTATGATCGTTTCTGACCGTATCTCTGCATTTGATGTTATTCTTCCTGAAGGCATCCCCTATAAAGGGCAGGTATTAAATCAGATCGCAGAGAAGTTCCTGAATGCAACCAGCGACATAGTTCCTAACTGGATGCTTGCCTGCCCTGACCCCAATGTTACTATTGGCCATTTTCTGGAACCTTTTAAAATCGAAATGGTTATCCGCGGCTATCTTACCGGTCATGCATGGAGGCAATATAAAGCCGGAGAAAGAGAGCTTTGTGGTGTTAATTTACCGGAAGGCATGAAAGAGCATCAGGCTTTCCCCTCCCCTATTATTACACCTACCACAAAAGAAAATGAGGGGCATGATGAAGACATTTCGAGAGAAGAGATCATAGAAACCGGACTGGTAAGCAAGGAAGATTATGAACTACTGGAAAAATATACTTATCAATTGTTTCAAAGGGGTACGGAAATAGCAAAGGAAAAGGGTTTGATACTGGTAGATACCAAATATGAATTTGGTAAAAAAGATGACAATATTTATCTGATAGATGAAATCCATACACCAGATTCATCCCGTTACTTTTACGCTGATGGTTATGAAAACCGCCAGAAGAATGATGAACCACAAAAACAACTTTCAAAAGAATTTGTTCGGGAATGGCTGATTGAGAATAATTTTCAGGGAAAAAAAGGTCAGGTCATACCGGAAATGCCAGCTGTATTTGTAGAATCTGTTTCTGAACGATATATTGAACTTTACGAAAAGATTATTGGAGAAAAATTTGTGAAGGCTGATACTACAAATGTTCAGGAAAGAATTGCTAAGAATATTAATGAATTCATGGCAAACAGATAAGTTTTATTTTTTATGGGCTTCGTAACATTGTCCCTGTTTTAACGTTGAGGCAAATAGAGACAAGTGTCTCCCACTAAATAAATAGGATGAAGAAAAATATTGTAATATTGCTATTTGTAAGTGTTTTATTTCTGTTTTTACCTGGTTCTCTTGCCAGTCAGACACTTGAGCCTGCAGCACAGGAAGTTTCATTCCTTTTTGTTGGAGATATTATGGGGCATGACACCCAAATAAACGCAGCATTTAATAAGGAAGACAGTACCTACAATTACGAAGAATATTTTAAATACCTGAAACCCGTTTTTGAGGATGTCGATTTTACGATAGCTAATTTCGAAGTTACCCTGGCAGGGGAACCCATAAAAGGTTATCCACAGTTTAGTTCCCCCGATGAACTTGCTTATGATTGTAAAAGTGCCGGAATTGATTTCATGGCCTTAGCAAATAACCACTGTTGTGACAGGGGTGCAAAAGGCATTACGCGAACTATTAATGTACTGGATATGATGGATATACCTCATACAGGCACATTTATTGATTCATTGGAACGGAAAAATAAATATCCGGCTATTCTGGAGAAAAATGGCATCCGAATTGCTCTGCTTAATTACACTTATGGGACGAATGGCTTAGCTGTCCCAAAGGGCATGATAGTTAATCTTATTGATAGAAACACAATAGAAACAGATTTAAAAGAGGCAAAGGAGAAAAGTGTTGACAAAGTTATTGTTTTCCTACACTGGGGACTTGAGTATCAGTCTGAACCAAACAAGGATCAGGAAGATCTGGCT
>JAOZKQ010000015.1:0-1785 GCA_029935275.1 Bacteroidales bacterium
TATTGCTTGACAGGGGAGGGAAGCTGGCAGGAAAATACAGAAAGGTGGCTTTACCACGGGAAGAGATTGAGGGCGGAGTGACCCCGGGAAGCTCAATCCCGGTTTTTGATACCGATTTTGGTCGGATTGGAATAATGATTTGTTGGGATGTATTTTTCCCGGAAGTTGCACGTATGCTGGCAGTCCAGGGTGCCGAAGTTATCTTCTTGCCAATATGGGGGGGTAACCTGACACTGGCCAAAGCCCGGGCTATTGAGAACCAGGTTTATCTGGTCTCATCAACATACGACATGAAAACCGGGGTCTTTAACCAGGAAGGTGAACTCATTACAGAAGGAACAGAGAAAGAACCTGTTGTTGTAAGCAGAATAGATCTTGCTAAACAAAAGCTCTGGCCATGGCTTGGTGATTTTAAGAATCGTATTCCAAGAGAAATTCCAAGCTCTAAGCTGGTAAAATATAAGTGGTAACTATCACTTTTTTATAAATCAATGAAAAAAATATGTCTGTGTCAAAAACAGGAAATATAGTTGTTATTGGTAGTTCAAATACGGATATGATTATTAAATCCGATCATTTACCTGTTCCCGGAGAAACAATTCTGGGTGGTGAATTCCTAATGGCACAGGGAGGGAAGGGTGCAAATCAGGCAGTAGCTGCTGCCCGCCTTGGGGGGAAAGTGAGTTTTATCGCAAAAACAGGGAATGATATTTTTGGTAATCAGTCGATTAAAAGTTTAAAAAAAGAACATATCAATACCGGTTTTGTTCTGTGTGATGAGACCAGGCCTTCGGGCGTTGCCTTGATCTCTGTTGACTCAAAAGGAGAAAATAGTATTGTGGTTGCCTCGGGTTCCAATATGGCATTGTTGCCTTCCGATATAGACATAGCCTCAGATCTGATAAAAAATGCTGGTTTTGTTTTAATGCAGCTTGAAATACCCCTTGAAACGGTAGAATATGTGACAAATATTTGTTCCGAAAGCAAGGTCCGGGTGATTCTCAATCCGGCCCCTGCCCAAAAACTACCTGATAAATTACTACGATCTCTTAGTATTATTACTCCCAATGAAACAGAGGCAGCCCTTCTTACCGGGATTACAATCAGCAATATTTCAGACATTGAAAAGGCAGCAGAAGTTCTAAAACAGAAGGGGGTAGGTACTGTGATTGTTACCATGGGATCAGCAGGGGCTTATGTCTTGTCCGATAGAATATCAACAATAATACCGGCACCAAAAGTTAAAGCTATTGATACTACTGCAGCCGGGGATACATTTAATGGCGCCTTATGCCTTGCCCTTTCTTCAGGAAAAGAAATAGAGGAGGCTGTAAAGTTTGCAAATAAAGCTGCTTCCATTTCAGTATGCAGAATGGGGGCACAACCATCCATACCATATCTGAATGAAATTTGAAATATTATTACTGATGGCTGGTCAGGTTTTTAAATTATTGCAGTAATGCTTGAATATATTGATATTATTTGGCGATTTTTAAATCTTGGGTTTTAGTCTCCACCTAAAGAGAAAATGCACTAAGAAAACCAAGGAATGATGCGTTAAAAAATCTTCTGATAACTATCGGAACTATTTGCAGATGTTAAGCCTGAGGGACAAGGGATTAAAAGGATGAGTTATTTTTGGTTTTAGCGAAATGAATTTATTTTTAGCAAATTTATCTTCAGTGGCAGAAAAAATCAGGGCCCTGAAAGGGCTGGATATACTAACCCAGGGCAACGCCCTGGGTATAGGAATAAGTGAGATAGCGGCGCAAGTAGAATGACATT
>JAOZKQ010000015.1:1885-17819 GCA_029935275.1 Bacteroidales bacterium
GGCAACGCCCTGGGTATAGGAATAAGTGAGATAGCGGCGCAAGTAGAATGACATTAAGAACACTAATTCATACTGTGCCGCAAGAAAGGGAAGTTTAAGCCGTCACATATTCTTTTAGTAAACCAGATTCTTTAAACAACAATGAAATAATTTTAAATCAGCTATTCTAATAGTTAATAACTAACACTTCTTATAATGTTTATAGTACATTCTTACACAACCGCGGTGATCTTCACAATAATTACAATGATTTGTTGGGGTTCATGGGCCAATACTCAGAAAATTGCAGGAAAAAGCTGGAGATTTGAACTTTTTTATTGGGATTATGTATGGGGAATTGTCATACTGTCGCTGATTTCTGCTTTAACACTTGGTAGTTTTGGAGAAAATGGAAGGGGGTTTATAACTGATATCAGCCTGGCTGATCCTGAAAATATAGCTTATGCCTTTTTGGCTGGAGTAATTTTCAATCTTGCCAATATCCTACTGGTTGCAGCAATTGCTGTGGCCGGAATGTCAGTAGCCTTTCCCGTAGGAATAGGTATTGCATTGGTATTGGGGGTTTTGGTTAATTACCTTGCAACACCATCGGGGAACCCCTTTATGCTGTTTGCCGGGGTCATACTTGTAGCCATTGCCATATTGGTTGATGCTGTAGCATACAAGCAGCTGGAGTCAGCCAAACAGAAAGTTACATCCAGGGGTTTGGGCCTTTCAGTAACAGCAGGAATTTTAATGGCCCTGTTTTATCGTTTTGTGGCAAAATCTATGGCACCTGATTTTATGAATCCGGCAGAAGGAATGCTTACTCCATATACTGCCGTTTTTATATTCTCAATTGGTATTTTAATCAGCAATCTGCTTTTTAATACAATCCTGATGAAAAAGCCTATCGAAGGTGAGGCTGTGAGTTATTACCAGTATTTCAAAGGGACTTATAAAATTCATCTGGTTGGGATCCTGGGTGGAACAATTTGGGCTATTGGTATGTCTTTAAGTATTATTGCTGCGGGAAAAGCAGGTTATGCTATTTCTTATGGCCTTGGCCAGGGGGCCACTCTTATTGCAGCACTCTGGGGTGTTTTTATCTGGAAAGAATTCAAAGGTGCAAGTCAAAAAACAAATATTCTATTATTCTTAATGTTCGTTCTTTTTATTCTTGGTTTAGGATTTATTATCTATGCTGGATTGTAGCTTTTAAACAATAACAAACATTTCCTTTGATTAATGAAATATTGATAATCAAAAAGTAGAGGTATTTATATTAGCAATACATTAAAGTTTACGTTTCAAAGAGTTGATTTAAATTAAAGTTACCGTTTTGGTAATTATTTGTATCTTTGTCAAAAAATATTCCTAATGAGAGTTGTGGCTAAAAGGATACTTAGAAAATTCTGGGAGAAGCATAGTGATTCTGAACAGCAACTTAAGACATGGTACAAGGAAGCGTCTAAAGCAGATTGGTTAAATCCTTCAGATATTAAGTCTGAGTATTCAAAAGCAAGTATTTTAAAATCAGGTAGGGTTGTTTTCAATATTTATGGAAATAAATACCGGCTTATTGTTGATATTAATTACAAACGACAATGGGTATTCATTAGGTTTATTGGGACTCATACGGATTATGATAAAATTGACGCAAATAAAATTTAGAAAACATGAACATAAAAGTTTTAAAATCGGAAAAAGAATATACAAAAGCCTTAAAAAGACTTGAGAAAGTATTTCATGCACCTATTGACTCAATTGAAGGAGATGAAGCAGATTTGTTATCAATTTTAATTGAAAAATACGAGGATGAGCATTATCCAATTGATGCTCCGGACCCTATTGAAGCAATTAGGTTTAGAATGGAACAAATGGACATGACTAAAAAGGAATTAGCTGAGATTATTGGGTATAAAAGTCGGGTATCTGAAATTTTTAGCAGGAAAAGAAAATTGACTTTGAAAATGATAAGGAACCTTCATGATAAAATGAAGATTCCTTATGAATCACTGATAAGCGATTATTAAGAAAGTACTTTTAATAATAGCAAATTATTGCCCATAGCCGGTTATGCCATTTCTTATGGCCCTGGCCAGGAGGCCACACTTATTGCAGCACTCTGGGGTGTTTTTATCTGGAAAGAATTCAAAGGCGCAAGTCAAAAAACAAATATTCTTTTATTCTTCATGTTTGTTCTTTTTATACTCGGTTTAGGATTTATTATCTATGCTGGATTGTAGTTTTTAAACACATTCCAATAACAGATTTTAGGTTTTTGAATTTTTGAATATGTGTTTAACAAATAAAAAGTAAGTTTGAGAGGAAATAGATACCTAACACACTGTCTGAGAGGAAATATTAGGTAACTTTACCATGGTAAGCTGTTCGAATAACATAATTGGCAACCATAAAAGAAGATAAAATCAAACCATGATGATTAGAAGAATTACAGACAATCCTATTCCTAAAATCCTTTATAAATACAGGGATTGGTCTAATAAATATCATCGAAAACTAATAACTAAGCAAGAGATTTACTTTCCAAGGCCATCAGAATTTAATGACCCTTTTGATGGTAATATTCCAATCCGGTGGGACCTTTTGACTTATGAAGATTGTTTAAAAAAAAATCTTGAAATTCTAAATACTGTTCACAAAGACAAAAATCAACAACTTGTTAAAGAATATGCAAAGAAGATTACTGATGAAAAAAAACTATGGCATCCCGACAATTTAGCAAAAGAAAAATATGAACAACAAGAGAAGTGGGACAAAATTATTGGACTATTCTCTTTATCTGCTGTACCAGATAACATATTAATGTGGTCACATTATTCTTTTAATCACACTGGATTTGTGATAGGATTTAATACTGAATCATTATCATGCAATTATGACTTTGAATACATAGAGCCAATTGTTTACCAGTCAGAATATCCAATAATCTATGGAAAAGACAATAGTACAAGCCAATTTTACAAAAAGTTCTTTCATAAATCAAACTTATGGAGTTATGAAAACGAATGGAGAATAAGTAAAAATCATATAGAGAAAAGAACAATAAAACTGAATATTGAGGCTATAAACAAGTTAATCATAGGATGTCGTGTTGATTCGAAACAAACAAAAAGAATAATTGAACTTAGCAAAAAGCATTTAGGACTTGATTTTCCAATTTTCAAAGCAAGTAAGGATGAAAATAATTTTGAATTGAAAATTAATCAAATTGAATAATTACGGTTGCTAATAATTAAGTGTTCGGATGGTCGGCACGACCAAATCTGAACACGGTGTTGACGAAACCGGTCAACAGGGCATTTAATTATGGGTAATGAATGCTTATTATTTGGGGTTATTTTATTTTAGTTATTGCAATATTTCATTTTCCTACTCGTTTTTAGACATAATTTCCTGATTTTAAGCTTCCAAATCATTATTTGCTTCTTCAAAAGGAAATATTAATTATTGAAAATTTGACTAATCTGGATAAATTAATTGGCAGTTCCTTTGAACTAAATTGTATTCCATTAAAAATTGAGAATTCTGATGGCTCACCGATAAGAGCATTTGCACGTATCCAAAGTGAATAATGAGAACAAGGCATAACATAATAGGATTTTTGGCTCAGTTGAGCCAAAAAAAGAGGTAGTAAGATTGATCCTTACTGCCTTTTTTGATATGGATTTCCCGGCATACTACAACCATTAAAATTAAGCTCATCCCAGGGGTTATTGACATACAAAATCATAAATAATTGCTCCTCGATATTTAAAATTTATTAAATTTATCCAAATTCTTACAAGAATGAAGGTTTTTAGGCAAACTGCCGTTGGTGCCAGCAAGCAAATTAGATTAGACATTAGAAAGGATTATCTGTAATTTGAGCAAATAAATAAAATTCCAATGAAGAAACTGTATTATGACTTCTATACAATATATTGAATTTTAAACTAAACATAGATGATTATATATTTAATCGGAATTAGTTGTGTTGGGAAAACTACAATTGGTAAGATGTTAGCGAAAAAAATGGAATTCACATTTTTCGACTTAGATGAAGAAGTGGAAAAGCACTATCAAAAATCAATTGAAAGGATTCAGGATGAGTGTTTTACAATGAATGGATTCCGTAAAAAAGCAAGCATGGTGCTTGATAATATTCTTGCAAACTTAGATGATTCAGTGATCGCAGGAACACCAGCAGGATTAAAGTATTCATATTTACAGGTATACAAAAAACACAAGACTAAGAAAGATTTATTTTCAATTCATATTCGGGATTCTTATGAGAATGTATTAAATAGATTGTCGTTTTATGACAAAGATTCAAAACAGATTATCGAAGTATTGGACGAAACAAAAAGGAAAAGGTATCTGAAGGAAATTAGGTCTGATTATAACTATTTTAGGGATTCTTACAAACGTGCAGATTTACAAATAGACATTGAAAATATTCACTTGGATAATATTCCAAATTTGATAATTAATGGATTAGAGAAAATAAATAAAATGCAAGCTGCCAACAATTAAACGTTCGGATGGCCGGCACATCTTGTTCCTCCATTCGGGAACCAAATCTGAACACGATGTTGGCAGCTTATACCAAATTCATTGGAAAAACGAGTCAACAGAGCAGCTAATTTATGTGTAATGAATGGTTATTATATTGGCTGTCTTTTTTTAATATTTGTAATACCTGGGGGTAAAACTTTCCATCGTCCCACGGACATGGAAACGTTTGGAAGGAATAAACTGATGAAGAGAGTGATTGTAAATATTAATATTTTCATTAAAATATCCTTTTAAGAACTATTCCAGATCTACCGCCCAATGGGCCATCATAAGGATGGCCCCTGCAGTACCATCCATTGTAGGTTCATTGGTGGAATAATCTCCAATATCATCATGGTAAACAACATGATTGTTTTGTACATCGGCAAACTCATCTGCCTGGTGAAGGCTAAGCCCTATCAGAGAATTATAAATGGATGAATATACCGGTCCGTCAATCAGACCACCGGGTACTTCCAGCTTTTTCAATGCCCAAATACTGGTATGTACATCCACGGGATACTCTCCATCAGCAGGGATTCCGGTGAACATAGAAGTTCCCCAGGGATTTCTTCCAAACAGCCAGTCCCTTTGTTCCACCATAAATTGATGGTATTGTAAGTCTGATGTCATTTTTTCATAGAGGATTACCTGGGTGATTAGGCCGGTAAGCAGATTGTTTGAGCACCAGATAAATGGCACCCCTATGCCGAAAGGGTTTTCTTTTGCAAGTTTTAGAGTATATTCAATCCCATTCCTGTAGTAAGCAGCCAGGCTATCCTGGAAATCCTTTTCAACCAGTCCATGCAACACAAAATGTCCCATATTAATAAATGGATAATATTGATAATGTGCAGATGAATCCAGATTCATCCAGGATACTGTATTTGCCATGCGTGCATAGTGTTTGGACTCTTCCAGATAATGTTTCTCACCGGTAGCTTTGTAGAGCTCTGCAGCACCCCATTCCATATCATCAGCCCAGGTTTCTTCGGTATAGCGATATGGTGCTCCGTAGGAATTACCCTGTTGAAAACCTTCCTGTTTCCTTCCCATAAGATATAATGACCTAGCATTTTCCAGACATTTATCTGCAAAACCAGGATCATTTAAATACTCCTTCCATATTCGGGACGCCAGTGCCATTGCTGCAGCTGACCGTCCGGCTAAATTTGCAAGGCCGGTAGCTTCACTTTTATATTTACTGAGGCCCTGAGGTTTTCCGGTGGCAAAATATGCTACACGATAACTGTTTTTTCCCCAGCCATAATCTGATGGATCATTTTCAGGCAGTTTCCACCCAATATGGTCCCGATCATCGGCTACCTGATGAACCAGTTGATTTGGTTCCGGGTGAAGCTTAAGAATCCAGTCCAGGCCCCATTTTGCTTCATCTAAAACATCGGGAATACCATTTGGGTATGCCTGGCCTAATGCATTTACCTTATCATCAAATTTTTTGGGATATAGTTCATAAGCCAGTAACATGTGGGCGGTAGCATAGCTGCCTGTAATCAGATATTTTAGTTGGTCCCCTGCATCATGCCAGCCACCACTCACGTCAATATATGTTGAGTCTGGCATTGGGCCATACATCGACCTGCCATCTTTTTTATGGCAAACAACATCCAGCAAAGGGTTGTACCCACATCGTTGCTGACGCATAAACACAAGTAATTTATCTGGCAGATATTGATATGCATCATCAGAAATACTGAAAACTGAAGATGTATTTTTTGTTTTTTCTCCCTGAAGATAATATTTCCCTTGCATGCTTATATTTGAGAAATCAATTTCGTAATAGAATTTAAAGCTACCCCAGCCTTTTGATTTTGAGGGTTTTGGTTTTATTGTAGTAATTGTTGATTTGCTGTTTTCTGATATCAATAAGAAATTTTCTTTAATTACACTATGAGAAAAAGCGATAGCTATTTTGCTTTCACCTGCTAAATAGCCAACCTGATTGACCCGGATATAAATTTTGTTACTCTCATTTGGAGAATCTAAGAAACCAAATAATGAGATAATCATGAGGATGTTCATATAAAGTAAAGTCATATTTTACATGGTTTTAGTAATTTGTGTCTAAATCAATTGATATTAGAGACCTTTTGGGTATTAATAAAGAATATATTTTGTTGCGAGTTGTGGGTAGCATGCTGTTAAACTCGTGACCCGCACCCCGTAACAATTATAACATTTACTTTTGCAAGAGTCCCTATATCATTTTTATATTTAAGCCACTATTATTTTAGTTATCTTAATTATTCCATATTAAGAAGATGGTTTATGCTTTCAAATTGATAAGACTTGCTTTTTAGTTCTGTAATTAGCTTTTCCAGGTGAAAATAGAATTTATCTGTTCGTTCGGATGCCGTACCAATATGCATGAGTAAAATAAAGCCATTTAAGCCATTGGTGCTTTTCTTTTCGAAATTAATAATATTCTGGTAAATGAACTCGCTATTTTTGTAGTTTCTCATATCAGGTGTAGTGTAATCTGCATGTGATAAGGTACCAAAAGTATAATTGATTAACTGTAAGTTAAGTGATTTTGTCCAGTTACTTATTGTGTCATTATACCATTCATAAGGAGGGAGGAAATAGGGAGCGGACTTTTTGGATATGCCAAAGCTGTTCATTATTTCATAGTTATTTTCCAGGTCATGAATAAATTCATTGTGTGTTACCAACAGGCTGTCACGGTTTTCCCAATCACAATATAGTAAATGTTGGTCAGAGTGAGCACCCAGATAATGACCCTCAGAAAGCAGGGAATAAACTAATTGTTCAAAATCAGGATTTCTATAAAAATTACCCGTGAAAAAGAAGGAGCCGGGAACCTTTTGCTGCTTTAGCACAGAAAGAATGTGCTTAGCCCCGTCCGCAAACTCATCACCGGTAAATACCAGCACCAGCTTTTTATCACTTGTGTCCCCTCGGACAATGGCTCCCAATTTATAATCAAAATGAGGAGAAGTGCCTTGTTTTATTAAGTGTTCTGGTTTGCTGTTTTTACAGCTGATTAGAAAATAAGAGTAGCAAATCAAGAGAACAAAAAGAGCAGACCTTAAAAGAATTTTGCATGAATAACTTTTATTGAAATGCATATTATAATATAGAGCTCTCTAAATTAATAAGAATTGTTGTAAAGAACACAATAGTTTTATGAGAAATTCAAATATAATAATAATTTCCCAGCTTGCTTCGCTACTCCGCTACCGCACGAATTCTTTCGTGTAGTAAGCCGAATTCCAATAATAAAACCCAACGCTGCCGCGCGAATCCCTTCGCGTGGTAAACGATTTCAACCCCGGCACTGCCTGGCATTTAGCCATTTGCCTGGCATTTCATTGTGCCGGAAATTGTTTTGACCTTTTTACCCGGGGTTGACACCCCGGGCTATGATATGTCGCTCTTACAGAGCTAAGAATTTCCATTTGATTATAGACTGTTTCTTAATTTGGCCAACGCTACCGCACGAATCCTTTCGTGTGGTATGCCGTTCATAATTATTATTTCACCTTAATCTTTCCTAGTGTGTACCACCCATCTGCATCTTTTCCTTCAATTGCAAGTTTAACTTTTGGTTTATGGGATTGTGGGTCAATAATGCCAATTTGTATATTATAATCACCTGCTGGCATGTCAGCTGGTAAAAATATTGCATCATCGAAAATATTATCTCCCGGTAACCATTTATTTATATTGGCATCAGTAAGGAATAACTCTGTTCTACCCTCCTTTACGAGCCTTATTGCCAGAAGAAAATTTTTATAACATGGAGCAACACCTTTATTTTCCCACCAGCTTGTGAAGGAAAGCTTTTCATTCGGGCTTATAAATTCAGGATATGAGAAATTACGGAGAACAAAACGGTATCCCATTTTTTTAAGCCAGTCATCAACCAGGTCTTCCCATTCCTCAGGCACCGGGGAAGATTTGGCATTGAAAGAGGATATGTGCCAATTAAGGCTCTGGTCAAATATGTATTTTACATCGTCTTTATTATATCCCTCCTTTTCCTTCCACCTTAAAAAAGTACCACAAATTTCAAGGCTTACCGGGGCTTTTTTCCAGGCATCCTTCATTCCAAAATTGATAATTCCCTGTGGGTAATAATTGTACATATGAGTCCACCCGTTTTGTTCTTTAGCCCAAAAACCAAGATCGCCTAAACAATCGATTCTCCAGCCTACATTTGCCTGGCTTAATCCGTATTTATTCGTTTTTTCATCGGTAAGGAGCATAATCAGAGGAGTTTTTTTGAAATTATCTGTATATGCATTAACCAGAGCCTCTCTTGTTCTTTGTGAAAGAATCCCGGAACCACGCCCTTCTCCCCAATAACCAACTATAGATAAGTCAATGGCTTCAAGGTCAGGATGTCCATCATAGCGTTTACCTAATTCAGAGATAAAGCCACCAAAATTCATGGCATATTCAGGTGCTTCAGCATCTACCCTCCAACCTTTTCCGTCAGGCAACCATTCATCTCTTTCTCCGACAATTTTGCGATACCAATCCGGTACATCTGAATTTTCACTGCTTCCATAAGGTGCAATTCGTAAAATAAGTGTCTGATTACGTTCATGGGCAGTAATAAGGGCACTATCAATTTTTGTCCACATGTATTTTCCCTTTTCAGGTTCCATAAATCTCCAGTAAACCCTGAAATAAGCAATGGAGGTCATTGGATGATCTTTATTTTCCAGGTTTCCATCAAAATCCTGGTATTTTATAGGAAAACCTTCTGTCCAGCCTATTCCCTCATTTAGATTATCACCATTGAACCTCTGAAAGGTCATAAATCCAATTCCCGGGTTTACTAAAACTTCGTCAATCTCAACCGGATGTACAAAAATTATTTTTTGAGCTGATACTTCAATACTTATAAATGCAAAGAGTATTAAACAGACTAAAAAAAAGGTAGGTTTTTTCATTGTAAGATTTATTAAATAAAATAAAAATTTGAAATTATTATGCTAAAATTAATTATTAAGAAGAAATTCTGTCAGAAATAATAAAATTAATTAAGAAAAAGTATATTTTTATACAAGAATACTATAAGATTAGAATCGGTTTTCTAAATTAATATTTTAAAATATTTTCAGCAAATATTAATATTTAAATCTTCTTTAAAAGTTAGCCACAATACGAAAAAAACAGCAATTGAATAGACAACAAGCTGAAATAAAACTAAAACAGATTTTTGGATTCGATAGGTTCTATGATGAACAATGGGAAACCATTGATTTGCTATTTCAAGCTAAGAGAGTTCTTCTAATTGAAAAAACAGGATTTGGGAAATCATTATGCTTTCAATTTCCAGCCACTCAATTTGAAGGACTTACAATAATATTTTCACCTCTGATTGCTTTGATGCGTGACCAGGTTAAAAGTCTTGTCAAAAATGGAATTAGTGCCAAATTCATTAATTCAGAACAAACACAAGAGGAGAACTCACAAACTATTCAAGACGCAATTAAGGGTATATTAAAAATTTTATATATAGCACCTGAAAGACAAGAAAACCAAGAGTGGATTCAAGCAACGAGACAAATGAATCTTTCAATGATTGTAATTGACGAAGCCCACACTATTTCCGTTTGGGGACATGATTTTCGACCAGCATTTAGAAGAATAGTAAATTTAATTCAGTTGCTTCCTAAGAATATGCCAGTTTTAGCGACTACTGCAACTGCAACAAAAAGAGTTCAAATTGATGTTGAGAAACAAATATCTAATGACATAACAACATTAAGAGGACGACTAATCAGAGATAATTTCAACTTATTTGTAATCAATGTCAAATCAGAGGATGAAAAGTTAATTTGGCTTGCTGAGAACCTAAATAAAATTGAGGGAACAGGAATAATTTATACCGGAACAAGAGTAAATACAGAAATCTATTCTCGTTGGTTTGATTTTCTTAAAATAAGCACTACTGAATATAATGCAGGTCTTGACGGAGAAACAAGAAAAGACGTTGAAAATGGTTTAATGGCTAACAAATGGAAAGCCGTTATTTCAACTAATGCACTTGGAATGGGAATTGATAAACCAGATATTAGATTCATTATTCACACTCAAATTCCTGCTTCGCCGATTCATTACTATCAAGAAATAGGAAGAGCAGGTAGGGATGGCAAACCAACAACCATAGTTCTATTTTACAATTCTTCTAAGGACGACAAGGGAATTGAAGAAGACTATAAATTACCAAAATCATTTATTGATGGAGGGCGACCAAGTTTAAATAAATACAACAGAGTAATCAATGCTGTTAAAGGTGAACAATTAGGGGGACGCCAAATAATGAAAGCTACCAACCTTAAACAAACTCAGATTAAAGTGATTAAAGCAGACTTAATAGAACAAGGCATTATCAAAGAAGTAATTTATGGTAGGTCTAAAAAATACGAATATCAATTTGACGCACCTGAATTAAATACAAAAGCATTTGAGGAATTGAGAGAATTAAAACTAAATGAACTTGAATCAATGCTTGAATATGTCAATCTAAATTCTTCAAGAATGCAATTTTTGTGTGAATATCTTGGTGATGAGATTCCTGAACAAATCGAAAATTGTGATAACACAAATCACCAAAAGTTTATATCTAATCCTCAACCTGAAACTGTAAATATGCTTTCTGATTTTCGAGAAACCTATTTCCCTGAACTGAGAGTTGAAAGTAGAGGTTCAAATATTGTAAATGGTATTGCAGCAAGTTATTATGGTGTGTCAAATATTGGTGCAGCTCTTCGCAGAAGTAAATATCAGAATGGAGGAGAATTTCCGGACTTTTTACTTAAATTGACCTTGAAAGCATTTCGAAAACAATACGGACAAGAGCCTTTTGATTTAATTGTATATGTCCCACCAACTGAATCGGGTGATTTGGTTAAAAATTTTGCAGAAAAGATTTCAAGAGTTTTGAGAATTCCTATTTCACATAATCTAATAAAAACAGGGACAACGCAACCACAAAAAGTATTTAAAAATGGCTATTTAAAAAGGGATAATGTTTCAGGAATGTTTAAATTTGATAGCCCAAATGATATAAATGGGAAAGCTGTGGTTCTTATTGATGATATTTTTGATAGTGGATCCACTATTAAAGAGATTGGAAAAATGTTAACTAATAGTGGTGCAAGTAAAATTGCGCCTTTAGTAATCACCAGAACTGTTGGCGGGGATATATAAAAAGAAATAATATGAATGAAGAATTATCATATTGGCTTGCTTTGGCACATTTACCAAAACTTAGAACTAAGAAAAAGAATGAAATAATTGTTAGATTATTTGAAGAGAAGAAAACAATTATTGATTTCTTTCATTTTGAGCCAAAGCAGTGGAAAGATAACTATCAATTAAATGAAAATGAGATTTTATTATTTCAAGATGCTATAAAAGAATTATCAAATTACGCTTTTATGGTTGAAGACCTTCTTGAACAAGGGTACAGTATTTTGCCAATTACTTCACCTGATTATTCCCCAATTCTTAAAAAGAATTTGGGTAGAACTTACGCACCACCCTTAATTTACACAAAAGGAAATAAAGCAATAATGAAAGAAAAATCTGTTGCTATTGTTGGTTCAAGAAAAGCAGATAAAGTGTCCTTGGATTTTACAGATAATGTTGCAAAAACAGTTTCCAAAGATTATAAAGTTATTGTAAGTGGTTTTGCGAAAGGAGTTGACAAACAAGCATTAGATTCTGCATTAAAATATAAAGGACAAAGTATTATTGTTCTGCCCCAGGGTATTTCAACATTCAATTCGGGCTTTAAAAAGTATTACAAACAAATTATTGAAGGTAATGTACTGGTATTGAGTATTTTCTTTCCAAAAGCAACATGGAGTGTTGGTTTAGCAATGGCTCGGAATCCAATCATTTATGGTTTAGCAGCTGAAATATATGTTGCCGAATCAAGTAACAAAGGAGGTACTTGGTCAGGTGTTGTTGATGGATTAAGAAAAGGAAGGAAAATCTTTGTCAGAAAACCAGTCTTTAATGAGAAAAATGCAAATAATCAATTAATACAAAAAGGAGCTATTCCTGTTGATTCAAGTGGAGAGATTTTGAGTAATGAGCAACAAACAATTATAAATCAAAATGTTGTATCAGAACCTGATTCGAATGATGTTGAACATAAAATTATTGAATTATTGAAAAAAGGAGTATTTACTTCAAAGAAAATTATTGATACACTTAAATTAGATTGGAGTACAAGAAAAGTTTCCTCATTTCTAAAAGAGCAAGATGAAATTATCACTGTGAAAGGGAATCCTTTAAAATTCGCACATAAAGAAAAAACAATCCAATCACAAAAAACATTATTTGATTGAGAATGAATACGTAAAATAATTAATAAATTTCTCTTGCTAAAGTGAAAATTTTAGGGAATTTAAGTACATTTGAATTAATATACCCAAATTTCTAATATTTTTTGATCTCATAAAATTGCATATCATGAAAAAACTATTATTTGTTTTGTTTGTTCTATCCGGCGTCGCTAATGCACAGTACGAAGATTTTAAAATTGATGCACTTATAAACCCTAAGCTTAAGGCAGTTGTAATTACTGTCGGGGGTGAGCAGGCAGATATTCAAGGATTTACAAATAGAGATATTCAGTTGGCAGTGAATGCTTTACCAGCTGAAGGTGGTACGGTTAAGTTAAACGAAGGCGTTTTTCAACTAAAGGACGCTGTACATTTACGGTCTAATATGAAATTGACAGGGTCGGGGCCGGGTACGATTTTGAAGCGTGCTGAAGGTTTCAACTCAAAACTTATTGATGATGCGGATATTGGGGAGCTTAAGCTGATGGTGGAAGATGCATCAGGTTTTGAACCTGGTATGAGCGTTCAAATCTGGGATGAGCCACAGTCAGGCTGTTGGAATGTATCCTCAGGCAGCATTACAGATATTATTGAAAATGTACTTTATATAAATTCTTACCTGGTAAGGGACTATCGTGCAGATAAGGGCGGCTGGGTTTCGAATGCGGGTTCAGGGGTCTTGATAAAAGAGGCTGAAAATGTTATTGTATCAAATTTTGTAATTGATGGAAATAAGGAACATCATGAGCCAGTGGATGGGTGTAATGGCGGTGGTGTTGCAATATTTAAATCAAAGAATGTAGTAATTGACAATATTCATGTAAAAGATTTTAAAGGTGAAGGTATTACCTGGCAAATAACTGAAAATGTTACGGTACAAAATTGCGAGATCGAAGGATCTGCAAATATGGGTTTGCATCCGGGTACCGGATCACCCAAATCAAGAATATTAAATAATAACAGCCATCATAACTCTGTTGACGGCATGTATATATGTTGGCGTGCCCATCATAGCATTGTAAAAGGCAACCAATTTCATCATAATGGAAGGTATGGAATATGCACCGGACATAAAGATAGCGATGTAATTTTTGATGATAATCATATTTTCGAAAATGGGAGTGATGGTGTGAACCTTCGGTATGAAAATTCACGGAATTCACCTCATCGCAATACTTTTATAAACAATGTTATTGAAAATAACGGACAAAAAGAAGCCTCTTATGGATTTGCTGTTTATAGCACACCAGAAGATCTGATAATAAAGAATAATACGATTCGCGATACAGGCAAGGGAACTCAAAAAGCTGGAATATTTTTACAAAAAGGCACCCCAAAAGTTGAGATAGAAGGAAATAAAATGAGTGGCCATGAGAAAGGCAATGTGATTGAAGAAAAGTAAATAATCCTTAATAATTGAATTTTATTTTTTCTCAGAAGACATATATTAACCTATTAAAATTTAAACTGTTATGACTAAGAGTAGTAAAATTGGATTGTTTTTTATGATTTTTGGATTAATCAGTATTAATCTGGAAGCCCAAAATCTTGATAACTTTAAATATGGAGGAGGAGAGGTACAGCCATCTGAAAATATAGTTCAAAATGAATTCCAGTTTAATGGTTATACGAATTACTGGCATGATACATATAGCAGCTGGTATCGATATGGAAACCTTTTCAAAATGGCCGTTCCAAATGTAGAAATGACCATTATGCAAAGCAAAGTGGATATTGCTGAAGATATAGGAGTTTCCGGACTGGTGATGCAGGAGGGATTTATGAGTGGCCTGATGTCAGGCCAGTACATATCAATAGATCAACCATCTGTTGATGAGTTGGAAAGTAATCTTAAAAAGGGGGATGTCCTTGTCTTTGTTGATCCTGACTCGGATCTTGGGAAAAAATTAGGTACCAGTTTACCACAGAATGACTGGCCGGATAAACTAAAAAGTCATCAGTATAATGCAAAGGACCTGGTGATGGTAAATGCTTTTTACCTGCAGGATGGTGATAGTAAATTATTTGTTGTCAGTTCGAAAGATGAAAACTCACGCAACAAAGTAAAGGCTCAGATTAACAGTACAAAAGAAATAATCAAAAAGTTCGATTTGCATAAAGGATGGTTTGGTGCCTATACGCTTCTTAATAGTGTAACATGTACAAAAGGACATCCGCTGGAGGTAATCGGAACAGGCATGAATGAAGGGGCCAGTTGGTTTGTTTTCGAGGGCTATATGGATTTTTTATCAAAGGATGATATTACTAATTGGATAAAAGAAGTTAAACTGCAGGTAGTAACTGATTTTGGTGCCACCCAGGTATATGGATGTAAAGATTATGACGGGTTTCAGATACAGCAAATGTACACGAAAGAGTCATGGGTTGATTTTGCCCGGGAGAAAGATGGTTATGTGTTCCGGCAGGTTTGGGACACAGCAGCTGATCCCTACAAATATGATGGATATTTTGCCAGTGAAGGAAATAAGGAACAAATTGATAATGAAGATGTGCCATTTGTTTTAAAAACCGGTATGTTAGATAAGAACGCTTTGTCAAGCATGGTTTTATTTCTCGAAAAAGGCAAACAACTAACCCGTGAAAGCATGTGGGAGGCTATTCTTGATCGGCGCGAAGTGGGTATTTTGGAACTAGGAAAAATGATGGGCCCTGCCCTTTATCGTAATGCACTCCAAATGCTGTTACTTGACCGGGTATTTCTGGAAGACTATTTTGGTGATCGTATTGATCTTCAGGCTGTGACTGAGGGTTATGACCTGCAGGTTACTATTACAAATACTACAGATGAAACTGTTTCAGGAACACTTGAATTAGGCCTTCCAAAAGAAATTAAAGTGAATGAAGAATCATCAGTAACAGTAAACCTTACTCCACGAAGTACAAAGACATTGCATTTCAGATTACAGCCCGGGGAAAATGCTATGGACAACACAAATCCGGTTGCAGTGCATTATAAATGGAATGAAAAAAAGAAGAGTACACTAGCTATGCTGGATTTACCACCTGCTATATCAGTACAC
>JAOZKQ010000622.1 GCA_029935275.1 Bacteroidales bacterium
TATGCCAGTTTTTTTGACGGGAAATACCCGGCACGTGTAGCTGTTGAGGTGGCCCGTCTTCCTCTTGACGCAGATATTGAAATCTCCTCAATTGCTGTAGAATAAATCAGAAATTATATGATAGGGTAAATCATGCCCTTTTGAAAAAGCATATTATTTTCACTGTAACACATGTATGAAGCCCTCAATATATTCTTTCTGATATTTCATTCATCCTTAATATTATTTAATCTTTTTGGATGGATATGGAAGCCATCAAGAAAAATTAACCTGGCTAGCCTTTTATTGACCGGGTTAAGTTGGTTTTTCCTTGGTATCTTTTATGGAGTAGGCTATTGCCCCTTAACTGATTGGCATTATGAGGTACTTAATGAACTGGGCAAAACAAATTTACCAAGCTCGTATATACAGTATCTTCTTGATTTCTTTTTCAATATAACAGTTTCCCAAAAAACAACAGATTTATGGACTATGGTACTATTTTTTGTTGCTTTAATTTGCTCATTATATTTCAACTACTTCAATGAAATAATTAAAAGAATCAAATAATCTAAGAATATTCATATTAAAAAGTTTTTTTGCTATTTTTGTCTTTCACAAAATTCTTCAACTGAAAATAATAATCATGAGCGACTTATTAGAAAAACTAACAATTTGTGTTGGGCGAGGTAAAGCTAACAAAGTTTCACCCTATCCACCTGACCTAAAAGGACAGGATGGTGCTGATGAATTAACTGCAGAAGCGATTAAGCAAGGAATCTCACCTGATGACATTTTGCAAAAATCTCTTGTTGTAGGTATGTCAGAAATTGGACAAAAATTTAGTGATGGCAAAGCTTTTGTACCTGAAATGTTAATGTCTGCAAAAGCCATGAAAGCGGCTATGGTGCACCTGAAACCTTTCTTTAGTTCAGGCGAAGTGAAACAAAAAGGCACTTTCCTGATTGGCACCATACAGGGAGACTTACATGATATAGGTAAAAACCTGGTTGCCATGATGGTTGAAGGAGCAGGCTGGAAAGTAATTGATTTAGGTGTGGATGTTGGTTATGACAAAATTGAACCTATACTTAAAGATAACCCTGGTTCAATAGTTGGCTTATCAGCTTTACTTACTACTACCATGGTGAATATGAAAACTGTTGTTGAAAAAGTAAAATCAGTTGACCCTACCGCTATTGTAATGATTGGCGGAGCTCCTGTAACTCAGGACTACTGTGATGAAATAGGAGCAGATTTCTATTCTTCTGATCCCCAGGGAGCCATTGAATACCTGAATAAGGTTGCTTCCTGATCCGGTTTTACAGGAATGAAGAAGAACCTGACTATTAAATTAGAACCACTGGGAGAAAAGGTCAGGGTTCGTTATGGAACACCCCTGAAAGATATTCTTTTTAAATATGGGATAGAATTCCCCTGTGGAGGAAAAGGTATTTGCGGTGGTTGCAAGATCAAACTCCTGAAGGGAGATATTCCCATGAGCATGGAACACCAGCAGGCAATAAATAAGCTTGGCCTGTCAGAGGAATTCCGGCTGGCATGCCGAAGCAAGGTTACTTCAGATGTTTCACTGGAAATAGATCAATTTGAGACCTTCATTTTAGCAGATAACTCAACCTTTCATTTTACTCCTTCTAAAGGTTTTGGAATAGCAATTGACCTGGGAACAACTACCCT
>JAOZKQ010000623.1 GCA_029935275.1 Bacteroidales bacterium
TATTAACAATTGGATGTATAGGACAAGCAAAAAGAACTTTATCAAAATCTTAACGGTAGTTTCAGGTTCCTGAAACCAGTAGATGAGCACCTGGATACCGATTTTGGCCATGGCCGTATTGAAAACAGAAAGTGCAGAGTAATAAATGATTTAAGCATGATAGATTGCAGGGAGAACTGAAAAGGGATGAAAACCCTGGTAAAAATAGATAGCGAGCGTATTATGAAAGCCACAGGGAAAATTGAGAAAGAAACCATGTTATATATCAGCCATTTTACAAAAAGGAAATACCCCACCTCAAGAAGTGGGGTATCTGTATTTAACATATGTTTACTGTCTGAAGAAACTACAGCCTGCACACCATTGCACTTAAACTTGCCAGGCAGTGTTAATCCTTTACACAACGAATTGAAAGACCGTTATCCAAGGCAATTGAATATAATTGGAAAGCAGCACCTAAACTATACCCTATAGAAAAACCATAAGCTTGGTGCGGGTAGTTGGGACGTATTTCTGACGCCCACCACTGGCCCTCTTCTTTAAGACTTAAAAATTGCCCAGAATAACCACTCCGGAAACCGCCTCCTAGAGCAGTAAACCCAGTTTCATTATTTGCAATATTTGGCGCCAGCCAGTGTGTTGTTCCGGGTTCTTTCAAAAGAGTATTATTAAAGCGATTTGGAATTAATACATTCCATTCAGCCATGCTTGGGATGTGCCATCCATCCGGACAAACACCCTGTATTCCACTTGGATCTGAGGTGCTGGATCCATCACCGTTTAACGCAGCACTTCGTGTATAAAAGGCTCCATATTCACTATCATCGTTATTATTTTCAAAACAATAGGCCTTATCTGCAAGGCCAAGATTTTTCCAATCAGTATCCCCTGTAACCTTAGTAATGGCAGTACCATCTGCAAAGTGAGTTACTATTAAGTTTTCTGCCATCCACCACTGCTCACCAATTTTTACTGTTTGGTAAACATTACCATCAACATCAGTCACCGTTCCGGTTTCATTTCCTGCTTCAGCTGTAGCATTAACCAAAAGAGGGGAGTTAGCCAGATGAGTTGTTCCATCAGCCTTGTAGCAAGTGACTGTAAGTGTTTGTGTACCTACTGTTGGACCGAGCGTCCAGGTTACACTGGCTAATCCATCGGCATCAGTTATGGCAGATGCCTGTGATACGGAACCTTCTGTTACTTCAAAATAGACAGTTTCTCCTTCGAAATCAAGACCACCTGTAGCATAAACCTTAATAATTATAGGTTTTAATAAAGGGGTATTGGCTTTCCCGGTTTGGTCATCACCGCCCTGGAAATTAACTTGGATAAACTCAGCTACTGGTCCTGTTGCGGTAGCATTTACAATTAAAGGGGAACCGGTCAAAGGGGTTGTTCCATCAGATTTGAAAGCTGTTATGGTAAGTGTCTGAGTTCCTTCAGTAGGACCCAGCGTCCATGAGGTACTAACTTCACCCTTAAAGTTAGTTACCCCATTATCAGGTACAGATCCTTCTGTAACGCTCAAATGTACCATGGCACCTGGAAAAGGATCACCATTGGCATCCTTAACTATCACTTCAATGTAGCTATACAGCTGAGTTTCTGTTCGTCCTGTTTGATCCCCGCCTGAAATCAACTCAATACTGGCGGCTTCTTTTACTAAAGCAGTA
>JAOZKQ010000624.1 GCA_029935275.1 Bacteroidales bacterium
TCCCTACCAGTATTTGTGGTCTGACGGATCTACTAACACTGATCTGTTTGACATATCTGCAGGAGAATACCGGGTAGAAGTTAGTGATGTAAATAATTGTTACTCTTACGATACAATACAGGTAGAAAGTGTTATGTCCACCTGCCTTGTAATTCCAACCGGTTTCTCTCCAAATGGTGATGGACAGAATGATGTCTGGAATATTGAATTAATAGAACTGTATCCCGATGTGGTTATTGAAGTATATAACCGATGGGGTAGTATGGTTTTCAGGTCTGAAAGAGGATATTCAAATCCATGGAATGGAAAGTCAAATGGCAAGGCTCTTCCGGTTGATTCATATCATTTTGTAATAGACCTTGGTAATGGAACAGACCCGGTACTTGGAAGTGTTACGATTGTGAGGTAGAAAAATTTATTTTTAATTTTGAAGAATAAACAGATTATAAAAAGGATGAAAAAAGTAATGATCATAATGAGTTTGTCATTTTTGGTCAGTTGGGGATCGTATGCCCAACAGCTTCCTTTGTATGATCAGTATATGATGAACCCATATATTCTTAATCCTGCAATTGCCGGATATGATGGTTATACAAGACTGGACCTGACAGTAAGAACCCAATGGGTAGGTATTCCTAACGCTCCGAATAATCAGATTTTCAGTGTTCAAACCCGCTTATTGAAGAATAAATTTAAAATTAAAAGGGGAAAAGGGAAGAGTGTAATGAAACCGGGAAGAAGTGGAAGGGTTGGCCTTGGAGGATTTGTATTTAACGATAATAATGGTTCTGTTTCACGCACAGGAATGCATTTTAGTTATGCTTATCATTTGTGGATTGGCAGTTCGCAACTCTCTTTTGGATTGGGTGGTACCGCATATCAGTTTCAAATAAAAAATCTTAGTTTTCTGGAGGATGAGCCTCTGGTGCAGCAGGGGATTTATGAGCCTGTATTTGTGCCTGATGCCGATTTTGGAATCTATTACAATGCTGTTTATCCTAATTCTTACTATGTGGGATTTTCTATAAAAAATTTACTTCAATCTTACCTGAAATTGGGAAACAGGTCATTGGAAGAATTTCGTATGTACCGGCATTATTATTTAATGGGTGGATATAAATTTGAGTTTTCAAATTTCGATATAGAACCATCTTTCCTGGCTAAAACATCATCCCAGCTTTCTCCTCAGCTTGATATAAATATTAAGGCTTATTTTATGAAGAATTACTGGATTGGGCTTTCCTATCGGACAAATAAAACAGTAGTAGCTCTCTTTGGTGTGTCTGTTAAAAGGATTTATTTTGGCTATGCTTTTGACTATGAGTTTAATAATATAGTGAAGCATTCTTTTGGATCTCATGAGTTCTCTATTTCAGTGAAATTGGGTAACACATCCCGCAGGTTCCCCTGGTTAGAGCGGTATTAAATATGCTTTATTTATTTTTGTTATATCCGTAGCTGTATTTCAATGATCACTTTCTGCCCTGAATTTATTGATTATGGTAATTAGGCTAAAAAATATTCTACTGAATTTAGCATTTTCAAATATAATCCTTTTTATCTTTACCCAACTAAATCAGGATAGATCCATATTTTAATAATTGATTTAATGAATGGATATTTGTCAATAAATCAAATAGATTATGTCTTGTATCATCTGAACATGACAG
>JAOZKQ010000625.1 GCA_029935275.1 Bacteroidales bacterium
GGGATTGATCTCCAGCTGCTTGGTATCGGGCGTACAGGCCATATTGGTTTTAATGAACCAGGTTCAGGTAAAAAATCGAAAACCCGTTTAATTACCCTTGACCATGTTACTCGTTCAGATGCGGCCAGTGATTTTTTTGGAGAGGAACTTGTTCCAAGAAAAGCGATTACTATGGGAATTGGAACATTTCTGAATGCTAAAAGAATTATTCTAATGGCATGGGGTGAGGGTAAGTCCAGGGTCATTAAACAAATGGTAGAAAAAGATGTGACAGATTCATTACCTGCAAGTTATCTTCAGGATCATCCGGAAACCTTCGTAATTATTGATGAGGCTTCAGCTGCAGAACTTACCAGGGTTGAAACCCCCTGGCTGGTTGGTATTTGTGAATGGGATGCTAATAAAATAAGAAAAGCAATCGTCTGGCTTTGTCAGAAAGTAAATAAGCCCATACTTAAACTTACAAACCGTGATTACAATGATAATGGTATGAGTGACCTGGCAGCCGAACTGGGACCCGCCTATCAGATTAACCTGAAAGTATTTAATGATCTGCAAAGTACCATTACCGGTTGGCCGGGAGGTAAACCAAATGCTGATGACAGCAGAAGGCCGGAAAGAGCAAAACCTTTTCCAAAAAGATCTGTTATTTTTAGTCCTCACCCCGATGATGATGTAATTTCCATGGGAGGTACTTTTATTCGCCTTGTTGATCATGGGAATGATGTTCATGTTGCTTATCAAACATCCGGTAATATTGCAGTTTTTGATGATGATGTTATCCGGTTTGCAGATTTTATTGTAGATTATCAGGCCGTATTTTCATCTGAATATAAGGAGTTTAAGGAGATGTTTGGCCGGGTTGAAAAGTCAATAAGGGATAAAAAACCAGGAGATACTGATTCGGAAGAAATCCGAATGGTAAAAACTCTTATCCGAAGAGGGGAAGCAAAAGCGGCCTGTCGTTTCATTGGAATTCCGGATGAAAATGTACATTTTCTTAGCCTTCCATTTTATGAAACAGGAACGGTTAAAAAGAAACCTTTTGGTGAAGAAGATGTGAAAATAATAGTGGATTTACTTAGAAAGCTGAAGCCTCATCAAATATATGCAGCTGGTGATCTTTCAGACCCACATGGAACACACCGGGTTTGTCTGGAAGCCATTCTTGCTGCGTTGGAAGTAGTGAAAATGGATAAGTGGATGGAGAATTGTTATGTATGGCTATACAGGGGAGCCTGGCAGGAATGGGATATTTCTGAGGTAGAGATGGCTGTTCCATTGAGTCCGGATGAAGTCAGCAAAAAGCGCCGGGCTATTTTTAAACATCAGTCACAAAAAGATGGTGTCTTGTTCCCCGGTTCCGATGAACGTGAATTCTGGCAGAGGGCTGAAGCCAGAAATCATGCTACTGCCAATCTTTATGATAAACTTGGGATGGCTGAATATCAGGCTTTTGAAGCTTTCGTTAGATATATTCCATAATTACCCTGATATCAATGCTTTTTTATTTTTTTCATTCCATGAAAGTTCCATGCATATATTAAGCACAAGTAAAAAATGATTATCGCTATTGAAAATATTAGTGTAAAACTCATTAAAGCCCCGATAGGGGCGAAATCATTCAGCCATGGGCTAAGCCCATGGTAAATAAGTTAAATA
>JAOZKQ010000626.1 GCA_029935275.1 Bacteroidales bacterium
GTAATTACCAGGATTCCGGATATCTCTTTAAACTCTTTAATAGAAAGGATCTTCAACAGGTCCCCATCTTCATCATAGAATTCCTTTTGTAAACCGATGAAATTATCCTTTCTGATCCAGGTGATGGCTTTGGAGTACATATAATCTTCGTCTTTTGAAACACTTTCCACTACATAATAGTCAACGCCATCAAGAGTTTCACTACGTAACAATGTATGAGTATCAGCATCCAGTTTACGGTCACCAAGGTCGTCATAAGTAAAATCTGAACCCATAAAGTAATCGCTTTTACTATCACTTGAGATTCTCTTGGTTTTCTTAAGTGCCGGAAGGTAAATCCACTGATCATCACTTTTATCAGATTCATAGCTCCAGCTCATAAATGACGTGTTTTTTACATCAGCGGGTGACTGGAAGAACATGATACTTTTTTCTACCTTACCCATATCTTTGGTAAACTGTTTAATTTTTCTGATTCTTTGTTTTCCGCTTTTATTTTCTAAAGTCATAGTCAAATTAGAAGTCTGGTCATCGCCTTCCGGACGATTGTAAACTTTTTCTACAATTTCCCTTGCTGTCAATTCCTGTGCAAAGAGTTTTCCTGTAAATCCGCTTGCAAATATTATTACTAAAGCGATTGTTGTAATTTTTAAAGTTTTCATAATTTTTATTTTTTAATAATTTATTGATTCAAAGATGTAATGATATAATTGTACAGTTGAATACATTGTATCATTATACCACTATATAATTACATCATTATTTTTCTTCTTCTTAAAATAGATATTCGATACATTTAACAACACAAGCATAATTGTAAGCGTTCCTAAAAAGCTTGTAAACATATTCAAGGATACCAGGGCACCGAGTTCTCTGTTTGGTGGAAATACTGAAAACAGCAAAACTAAAAATCCGGCAATGACCACAATTGCATTAAAGCTGATTGCCCTGCCTGAATGTGTCATGGTTTTTTGTGTGGCAACTAATTTATCACCAAATTTCAATGCATTAGTTCGGTATTGTTCAATAAAATGAACTGCATAATCTATTCCGATACCTATGGCTATACTTGAAAGCAATGCAGTTGTTGTACTTAATGGAATATCCAAAAATCCCATGACCCCAAAACTGATAATGGCTGTAATTGCAATAGGCACCGCCCCTATTAATCCTATCATGAAGTTTTTATACATTAGTGCCAGCAGAATAATAATAAGAATTAGCGACAAAATCAGGCTCATTATCTGCCCTTCGAGGATCAGATCGGTAAAAACCAAGCCCTTATAGCCGCTACCCGCATAGTTGATTGTAATACCCTTTTTCTCAAAATCATCCTCAAAACTGTTTATTACTGCCAACGTTGAATTAATGGCTTTAGAATTATCGCTTTTAAGCTGGAAATTCACATTCAGTTTTGAGTAGTCATAATCAACAACCTTATTCAGGTTTTCCGGATCACCAGACATTTCGTAAAGCAAGAGGTATTGAGCAATCATATCTTTGCTGTCGGGAATGGTATTAAACTCTTCCTTGTCAGCATTCATTACCTTATTCATCCGGTTTACATAATCGGTTAGTGAAAATGTATTCCCAACAACCTCCAGTTCATTTACAACTGTCTTTTGCATTTTATCCACCAACTTCAACAC
>JAOZKQ010000627.1 GCA_029935275.1 Bacteroidales bacterium
GAACTTTTGAACTTTTGTTTACAAAGCCTTTAAGTGATTTTGAAATTGTAAGTGCAAAGTACTTAGCCAGCCTTACGCTTGTAATTCTATCATTATTGCCCACCCTGGTATATTATTTTTCTGTTTATTATCTGAGTTTCCCTGTTGGGAATATTGATGTTGGAGGTTTTTGGGGCTCTTTTATAGGCTTATTTTTTCTTGCTGCAATCTATGTTTCAATCGGTATCTTCACTTCTTCCATAACAGATAACCAGATCATTTCCTTTTTATTGGCAATATTGTTGAGTTTTATTCTGTATGCCGGGTTTGATTCCATTAGTGCCTTGTCAGTTTTTCATTCTATTGATCAGTGGGTCATTCAGATAGGGATTAATGAGCATTATCATTCCATGAGCCGTGGAGTTATAGATTCAAGGGATATCATTTATTACATAAGTGTTGTTTTGTTATTCTTGTCGTTTACTAAATTTATTTTGCAGAGTAGAAAATGGTCTTAACCTGGAATTAGTTATTGTTTTGAAAAAGAAAGAAAGAATCATAAAGAATATTTTGCAACTGCTGTTGATCCTCCTGATCATAGGTATTGCAGGCTATTTAAGTTCTGTATGGTTTTTTCGGTTAGATCTTACATCAGAAAAAAGATATTCTTTATCCAATACTACCCGCACTGTTCTTGAAGAATTGCCGGGCGAGGTTTCTATCAGGGTTTATCTGGAAGGTGATATGCCACTAGGCTTTAAACGTCTAAAGCGGGCAACAAGAGAATTGCTGAACGAATTCCAGGTTTATTCAAAAAGAAAGCTGAGTTTTGATTTTATTAATCCTTCAATTGAACAAAATCTTAAAGAGCGGAATAAGATTTATAATGAGCTGTTTGAAAAAGGTTTACATCCTTTGAATGTAAAGTCTAGTGATAAGGAAGGTGGTAAATCACAAAAGACACTCTTTCCAGGGGCTATTATCAGTTTCCAGGGAACGGAAATGTCTGTAAACTTACTTCTGAATAATCCTGGTTTACCGGCCAGTGAAAACTTAAACAGATCCATGGAGAACCTGGAATTTGAATTTGTCCGGGCCATTGAAGCTATAACTTCAGACACAGTATTTAAAATTGCTTTTCTTGAAGGGCATGGTGAGTTGTACGAGCCACAGGTAGAGGATGTTTCTAAAGAGCTTTCAAGGTATTATACAATTGACAGGGGCAGGATTGGGGGAGTCCCGGGTGTTTTAAATAATTATGCAGCAGTGATTATTGCCAGGCCAACCCTACCTTTTAATGAGCCTGATAAACTGGTGTTGGATCAGTATCTGATGCAGGGTGGGAGTATTTTATGGCTGGTTGATCCGGTTGCGGTTGATATGGATAGCCTGATGTATTCCAGTATTACACTTGCATTTCTCAGAGATCTGAAACTGAATGATTTGTTGTTTAAGTATGGGGTGCGGATCAATGGTGACCTGATTCAGGATATTCAATGTGCTAAAATCCCTGTAAATACGGCAATTGTGGGTAATCCTCCCCAATATACTCCTGTCCCATGGTTATTTTACCCATTGCTTGAGGGTTCCGGGCATTCTATTTCAAGGAACCTGAACCTGGTAAAGGCTGAATTTGCAAGTGTATTAGATACGCTTGGAGGAGGAGG
>JAOZKQ010000139.1 GCA_029935275.1 Bacteroidales bacterium
CCTGCACGCAGTATTTCATTCACCCTTTCAGCAGTTCTTCCCTCAGCATAAGTTCTTAACAGGGGCTCTGTTCCGGATGGTCTTATCATATACCATTCATCCTCATTAAAAAAGAATTTCCATCCATCAAAGTCCTCTACATGATGCACTTGAAAATCTCCAAATTTTGAAAAGCCTTGTTCCTGACATTTTTTTATAATTCTGTGTTTAAGCTCTGTGGGCATTTTCAGATCCTGTCTTTGAAAAACAAAGCTTCCGGTAATACTATCAACCTCCTCCATCAACTGCTGTAAGGACTTGCCAGTTTCAGCCATAAATTGAAAAATGCTTAGGCCCATCCAAATACCATCCCTTTCAGGTATATTTCCTTTAATTGAAATACCACCGGACTCTTCACCTCCAACAAGCACGTCATCTTTAAGCATTTTTTCTGCTATCTTCTTAAACCCAATTTCAACCCGATCAACATCTAAGCCATAATGGGCTGCAAGTTTTTCGACTTTTACTGTAGAAGAGAAACCGGTAACAATTTTACCTTCCATCTTTTTATAACCAGCCAGATAATGGATAAGGAGTAAAATAACATGATGAGAATCAACATAATTCCCTTCAGAATCAAACATCGCTATCCTGTCTGCATCTCCATCAACAGCAAGACCGGCATCTACTTCCCATGTTGTTTTAAGCTTTTCAGCAAAATCAAGTAAATTTTGATAAACAGGCTCAGGAGGAATACCATTAAAAAAAGGATCCTTATGACAATGCAAACATTTAGTTCCAGGTAAGATCTTTCTCAAGACCCTTTGCCCTGAACCAAACATAGCATCAAAAGCAAATTTTAAACCGGATTCTTTAATTAGTTTTAAATCAAAATTACGTTTTAGATATTCGATGTAAATAGATTCAAGATCAATATATTCAATAATATTCTGATCTATAAGGTCCTCCCATTGAATAGTTTCAATACTTATTTCATTAGTTTCAAAAATCAGGTTTTCAATATTATTGAGCTCCGTTTCAAAAAGCGGACCTCCATAAGAACCTTTAATTTTTATACCATTATATTCCGGGGGATTATGACTGGCTGTAATAATGATACCCAGATCTGCTTCCAGGCTAACAATTCCATAAGAAACCATGGGTGTACTAACAAACTCAGGAGCTAGATATATGTGAATACCTTTAATTGCAAGTACCTTAGCAACAGTCTTTGCAAACATTTCCCCACCAAACCTGCAATCAAATCCAATGACTACAGAAAGATTCTGACCCTTAGACACAAGCCAGGTTGAGATTGCCAAAGCTGCCCTGGAGACATCATCTACAGTAAAATCTTTTGCGATAATTGCACGCCAGCCATCGGTACCAAATTTAATTTTACCCATTTATAGAAATCTACTTTTAATTAGATATGATTAAGAATCACACTTTTTTCAAAGCTACACTTTTTTATAATACCTGATACAAAATCTGCTTTAAAATTATTTTTTTAATCGAATTCAAAAAAACTAAGTATTTATCTGTAAATTTTCCTTTGATTCAAAGCATTTTGATACTTTTTAGCATTCCGGTTATGCTCCTTTAGTGTTTTTGCAAAGTTATGATAGCCTGAGAAATCCTCTTTTGCACAGAAATACAAATACCCGCTTAAATCAGGATTAAGAACCGCATCAATTGCTTTTACTGATGGTATAATAATAGGCCCGGGTGGGAGTCCGTAATATTTATAAGTATTATAAGGTGAATCAACTTTAAGATCCTTTTTCAGTACACGGGTCATTCCAAAATCACCTTTTGCGTATTTCACAGTTGGGTCTGCCTGAAGCTTGTATCTTTTTTCCAGGCGGGTAATGTAAACTCCTGCAATTTTAGGCATTTCATCAACTTTATATGTTTCTTCATCCACAATTGAAGCCAGGGTTGACACCTCAACATGTGACAGATCCAGTGCATTAGCTTTCCTACTTCTTTTTCCCTCCCAAAAAGACTTATTTTCCTTCATCATTCTGGTAAAGAATGCTCTGGCAGAAGTATTCCAATGAAACTCATAGGTATTCGGAATAAATAAAGCTGGTAAAGTTTTTGAGTTCCAGCCATTTTCAGAAAGAAAATCCTCATCTCTCAGTAGTTTAAGGATTGACAGGCTATCTGCCTCAATTTGTTTAGAAACCACCCCTGCCAGATCCTCAATTCTTCTTAAACTATTAAAAACTACCGGAACAGCTTGCTGCCTCCCGGACCTTATCATATTAACCAACTGATTTTGGTTCATACCCACTTTCAACAGGTATCTACCAGGGTTTAAATGATTCTCCAGATTCTTCTTCTCGGCAAGCCACCTGAATCCTACAGTATCAGAAACATATCCTTCTTCATTTAAACTTTTAACTAATTCATTCATACTCATTCCTGTAGGCACATAAAAATAGCATTCAGTTTTCGTCTCAGGAACCAAAATAAGAGAATAAGTTCTTTGATATAAGGTATAAAAAATATAACCGCCAATTAATAAGGCTAAAGATATAATTAGAAAAATAATTCTTTTTAACTTCATGAATGAAAACTTTGTTTAAGTGAACATATTACAAAAATCGTACAAAAATAAGTTTTTAAGTTAATTTTAATAAAATTTTCCTAAATTAGTACCGTATCAAAAGATAATTTAATAAAGAAAAATGGATAGTATCTGGTATTTTGAGCGAGTAAATTTATTCAAAATCTTATGCCCCACCAAGTTTGGAAAATTTGAAGATTCCCATGTAATAAAATCTTATAATAAAGATGAATTTGTGTATTTCACCGATGATCCGGCAAATAACATCTACATGATCTCAAGTGGTAAAGTTAAAATTCTAAATTACACAGAAAATGGGGAAGAAATTGTTAAGGGAATTCTGGCAACCGGTGATATATTTGGAGAAATGGCCGTGTTAGGTGAGGATAAACGTAATGATTTCGCACAAGTAATTGATAATAAAACTTCTGTATGTCAAATGAGCCTTGAAGAATTACAGGGGCTTATGCTTGAAAATAAAAAATTTGCACTATCTATAAATAAACTAATTGGACTCAGGATTAGGCGACTGGAGAGAAAACTGGATTCTCTTGTATTTAAAGATGTAAGGACAAGGCTAATTGACTTCATTAAAGATCTAATTAAAACATCCGGCCAAGAGTATAATGAGGGTATCAGGATCAACCATTTCTACACTCATAAAGATGTTGCTGACCTTATTGGTACTTCAAGACAAACTGTCACTACCGTTATTAATGAACTAAAAAGTGAAGGTTTATTAAATTTTAAAAGAAAAGAAATTTTTATTTTTAATCCTGGACAGTTTAGTCAGGCATAATCAATAATTTAATCTTATAATTACAGACATGGAATTTCTTGAAATACTTAAATACACATTACCCTCAATCATTGTTTTTTTTGCGAGCTACCTTGTTCTTAAAGAGATGATTAAAAAAGAACAATCAAGGGATAGATTTGAATTAGCAGCTCAGAACCTAAAGGTCACCTTGCCGGTTAAAATGCAGGCTTATGAGCGGCTTACCCTGTTTCTTGAAAGAATCGCCCCTGATTCCTTAATTATAAGAACAAATAAACCGGGCATGACAGCCGGTCAGCTACACCAGAGTATGCTACAGGCTATACGGTCAGAATACAACCATAATATGTCTCAACAAATATACATAAGCCATAAAGCATGGGAATTGGTTAAAAATGCAATGTCCGGGGTAATTAAACTAATAAATACCTCTGCAGGCCAGGTTAAACCAGCAGAACCTGCATTAAAATTAAGTAGTATAATTCTTGAAAAGCTTGTTGGGGCTGATATACACCCTACACAGGTAGCTATAGATCAACTAAGAGCTGAACTAAATCAATATTAGACTTGGATACTCTTTTGCTTAATACATAAAATAAAAAAAGGAAGATTCTTAATATAGAATCTTCCTTTTTTAAATTATTGATGTAGGTTTTAAATTAAATCAATGCTACGTTTTACAAAATTCGTTAAATTTTCACCTTTTAGCATATTACTGGAAATTAAGGCCAAGTCAATCAGCTGACAAACAATCTTATTTTCTTTGCCATATTTTTCGAGACTTTCATTTCTTTTGCCTTCCATCTCTTTAATCTTGCTTTCCAGCTTATTAAGTTGGTCTTTACTTCCCTGTGGAATTTCCTCTTCTTTTTTTCCTTCTTTAGCTTTTTCAAGTTTATTCTTCTGATCTTCCAACTTATCAATCTTTTCCTTATAGCTTTTCAAATCATCACCCTGTTCCTTCTCAAGATCCTCAATCACTCTTGCAACTAACTTATTAGAATCATTTACCACCAGCGTAAACCTATCCGGAAGACTACCATAAATATCCATTCCACCTCCTGCCATAGCTGACATATCTTTCATCCTTCTTGTAAATTCAGACTGGGTAATAACCAGTGGGGGGTCAGTTTCATTCATGTTTACAAAATCAACATCAAAATTTTCTTTTCCCGGAATTGGTCCTAAAAGCACACTTTTTAATGCTGTTTGCTTATCGGCACTTAAACTCGATCCATTATCATCCTCTTTCAGAATAATTTTTTCAATAATATCCGAATCTACCCTTACAAATCTTGTATTTTCAAATTTTTGTTCCAGTTGACCTACCAAATGTGTATCCAGATGCCCATCCATCAATAGAACATCATATCCTTTGGAGCGGGCACTTTCAATGAAAGAAAATTGCTCTTCAGGATTGGTAGTATATAGATAAATCAATGTTTTATTTTTATCTGTTTGGCTATCTTTTATCAGCTTTCTATATTCTTCAAAAGTAAAATATTTATCATCCGTATTTTTAAAAAGTGAGAACTTACTGGCTCTTTCATAGAATTTATCATCTGAAAGCTGTCCATAAGTGATAAACAATTTTAAGTCATCCCATTTCTTTTCAAATTCCTTACGATCACTTTTAAAAATATCCATTAAACTATCAGATACTTTTTTATTAATATGGTTGGATATTTTTTTCACATTGCTATCACTCTGAAGATAGCTACGTGAAACATTTAGTGGTATATCCGGAGAATCAATCACTCCATGTAATAAGGTCAGAAACTCTGGAACAATACCTTCTACAGAGTCAGTTACATAAACCTGATTACTGTACAACTGAATTTTATTCTTTTGAACTTCAACCTGATCCTTAATCTTCGGGAAATATAAAATACCGGTAAGATTAAATGGGTAATCAACATTCAAATGAATGTGGAATAAAGGGTCAGGCTGCATGGGATACAGGTCCTTGTAAAACTCAAGATAATCCTCATCCTTCAGTTCAGAAGGCTTTTTAACCCAGGTGGGTTTAGTAATATTAATTATGTTATCCTTATTTGATGTAATCTCTTTCCCATCTTTCCATTCCTTCACTTTACCAAAAGCAATAGGCACAGATACATACCGGGAATATTTCCTTAACAACTCATTAATTTTTGATTCCTCAAGAAATTCCTTTGAGTCCTTATCAATATGTAATATAATATCGGTTCCAATTTCTTTTTTAGTAGTATCCTCCAGGGTATATTCAGGACTTCCGTCACACACCCACTTGATAGGTTTTGCGTTGGTCTTATACGAACGGGAAACAATCTCTACTTTATCTGACACCATAAAAGCTGAGTAAAATCCCAATCCAAAATGGCCAATAATAGCATCGGTTTTATCCTTGTATTTTTCCAAAAATCCTTCTGCACTCGAAAAAGCAATTTGATTAATATACTTCTTTA
>JAOZKQ010000628.1 GCA_029935275.1 Bacteroidales bacterium
TCTGTTATTTTCATAATATAGCTACATTGTATTTAGTCTAAATAAGAATACAAAAATATATATTTGTAATGATTTACCAAATACCTACAAATAGGGAATCTTTAGCAGGAAACAAAAAACCTTCCTTTCGGCTCTTTTTAGAAGTATTTTTTGGAGGTAGTTCCCTTAATTCATATTACTTTTTAACTTTGGAATTGAAAAATTCCCTATTAAAACAAAACAAAACCATAGAAATGAAAAAGTTTTATTTAGAATTAATTGTAGTTGTCTTAACAACATTTGTCATGGGCCAGGGATGTAATACCACTCGTAATTCAGCAAAAGACCAGGCAGGATTAAGCCAAACAGTTTGGCAATTAATTGAAATTGAAGGTTCTGATTTTGAGAATTTAACTAAAGTATGGCTGAAATTTGAAAATAATGATGAAAAGAAAATAAGCGGGTATGCAGGGTGTAACCGTTTTTTCGGGGTTTATGAAATCTCTGATAATAATTTGAAGTTTGGTAACCTGGCATCAACCAAAATGTTTTGCCCGGAAATGGAACTTGAATCCTCCTTTTTAAAAAGATTGGCAGATGTTGATCGGTTTGAAGTATCCGACTCAAAACTAAGTCTTTTTTCTGAAAAAGAAAAAATATTGGTTTTTCAGCCACCTACAATTGATGATTAATAAATGCTGTAAACTTATACTTCATTTACAGATTTTCAAAACTGATCCTGATCCCTGTTATTGATTAAGGTATAACTAAGGATACTTATTAAGGGTGTCTTAATTGACTTCCACTATTACCTTCCGCCCATTAATAGTGGGGGGTAACCATCCTGTTTTAATAGAGATACTTAAATAATATGTTCCTTTTTCTTCCGGAGGGATTAGCTTGAACTGATATGGTTTTTCAAAACTGGTCTGATTGCTTAATAGGAAATCTGTTTTACGATAATAAATTAAACTTTCATTTTTAAAAAAACCATAATATATATATGACGGAAGTTCCGGATTTGAATTAAAATCAGCAATGATATTTTCATTTTTCTCCATAGAAAAAGTAAATTGAACCGGTTTCCCTGCTTTCATGGAATAATTGTTCTTCTCAGGCTTGATATTAACTTTGGAAAATAACCGGAAATTATTGATCTCCTTATAGTAAGAGATACCTTGTGTAGTGGGTAAAGACTTACAGCCTTCAAAAGATACACCAGAGAAGAGGATTACTTTTTTCCCCTGTAATTCATTCTCAGTGTTTCTGTAATCAAAGATTGATCTTCTATAAGCTGGTGTATTAATTGCAAAAGCAGTTTGGTGTGTATAGAATTCATATTTTGAGGGCTTTTGATAGGAATTTTCAAAAACAACAGGCAAATCACCGGCCACCTGATGAATTTGTTGTGCCCATTTGTCCCACTTATGAAATTCTGGCTTAAAACTGGATGACCCGGGTAAAAAATCTACCAGCAGGAATATCCGGGCAGCAAATATAATGACCATAGAAATAACGAAGAAAATGCCATACAGTTTTTTAGCCTTTTTGTTTAAATAGGATTGCTGATAGGCAAGGATAATGAGAGGAATAAAAACAGGTACTGTCCAGTTTGCTTCAATTTTGGATTTAAATGACATTACAAAAAAGAAAATGTAAATTCCTA
>JAOZKQ010000629.1 GCA_029935275.1 Bacteroidales bacterium
GGTTCGGGGTTTGGGGTTTGGGGTTTAAATTAAAAATTAGTATGGGGCAGTTTACAACATACTAAGTTTTACAAACTCTTAAATACGCGGGCCAGGGAATGACCAGGAGCACTTACTTCAAGATCAAGGAAATAACCGAATGGTGTTTGAAAAACCTCATAACCGGAATTCTTCAAACGCGCTTCTACCCTGTCAAAAAATGCTTTTGTAAAGTCAGGGTCGGCTTTACTATCAGAAAGATGTGCAAAAGAATGCAGAATAATTAATTTTGTCTGATTTTTTCCGGCAATCCATTTCAGATTCTTAATTAACTTCTTTTCAATTGCTTTTGACCGGTCTTCATCCTCATCAACAGCCTCTGCATGGATAAAAGCTACCTGGGCTTTCTCATATATTTTTGACTCATTATGATCAGGAAATTTCTCCAGGCTTTTAAGGTTCGGTTTATACATAAACCTATCCATATAAATCATTAAGATCTTCATAACAATTAATATATTAAACAATGCTAATCAATTCCACCAGTATCAAGTCAAAATTAAGGCTACAGGTAAATATCCGATAAGCATCTTATAATTAAGGTAGTATCACTTTTGATCTTATATTTGACACAATACACTTGACTTGACACTAAAAAGCACTACCCTTCCAGGCCTCAGCCTCCATCTTCATAAAATTACTTTTCTCTTCCTCTGACATAAGATCGACTTTATATTTGAAGTCCATTCCCTTTTCAACCAATGGAGCAGCCACTGACCCAACCAACTGATCTTCAATAGGAATGTTTGGAAATGGAAAGGCAAACACAACAGAAACAATATTCCCTTCAACATCCACTTCTTTAATAATTCCAAGATCAAAAAGGCTATGGCCTATTGCCGGATGTTCTACATCCTTTACTAATTTGTAAACTTCATTTAAATCAATCATATTTAGAATATTTTATTATTGTTTTTTGCTTATTTTACTGCTTTTAAAAGGCGTACATAGTTTTTCATAAACAGGTCTTCCTCAAAATCATGGAAACCATACTCTCCTAAAATTTCTTTCCAGTTTTTTTCAATATAATCAAATGCATATTTACATTCTACTTTTTTAAATATCATTCTATGCAAAGCCGGCATTTCATCCATATTGAATTCAGAAAAATCAAGAATAAAAAAACTACCTCCCTCTTTTAAATGATTGAAGGCATTTTGAATAACTTTTTTCCTTATATCATGGGGGAATCCATGGATTACAAAACTGATGAAAATTTTATCAAATTTTTCGCCCAGATCAAAAGGCTCATCTACCCTTTGTTTTTTAAATGTAATGAAAGGAGAAGATTTACAATTATCCTCAAATTGTTTCATCATTACTTCCGAAATATCCATGCCAACAATTTTTGCCCCATCGTCAGCCAATAAATATTTCTTCATCAAACATGCATTTTCCCCGGTTCCACACCCCAAATCAAGAATAGCATCCCCTGGTTTGATCCCCATCTTTTTAATAGCCCTGTTAATAAAGCCCTGATATTTACCAAAAGAGCCCAGTTTCATCAGGAAGTCATAATGTCTGGAAATTAAAGGTGTTAATTCAACACCGGAATCAGGATATATTTTTTCCATAAATTCAATTTTAATTGAAAATTTTTTGA
>JAOZKQ010000140.1 GCA_029935275.1 Bacteroidales bacterium
TGTAACAGTTATAGTAAAAGGTACAACAACAGGTACTGTAACTGATATTAATGGGAAGTATTCATTTGGTGCTCCTGCTGACGCTATAACGCTAGTATTTAGCTATGTAGGAATGGTGACTCAGGAGATTGCTATTGAAGGTCGAAGCATTATTGATATTATTATGGAGTCCTCAACCACTGCCCTTGATGAGGTTGTGGTAACTGCATTGGGTATGTCAAGGTCTCAAAAATCACTTGGCTATAGTGTTCAGGCTGTTAAATCTGAGGAGATCTCAAAAGCCAACACGTCTGATGTTATTAATTCTATCGCCGGTAGAACTGCTGGTGTACAGATTACCAGTTCTGCAGGAACTCCCGGAGCCTCTACCTTTATGACTATCCGGGGAGCTGCTTCAATTACCGGTAATAACGAACCCTTATTTGTAGTAGATGGAATGCCCATTGTTACAGGTGATGGTGAAATGGCTGTTACCAACAGGGATCCATATTCTACAGGTGGAACAGGTTCTTCAAGTAGAAGTATCGACCTGAACCCCGAAGATATTGCTTCGATGACCGTTTTGAAGGGTGGAGCTGCAACAGCTTTATACGGGCTAAGGGCAGCCAACGGAGCCATCATCATTACTACCAAGAGTGGTCCGAAAACGGCACAGAAAATGAAGGTTGATTTCCATACTTCGGTGGGATTTGACAAGGTTTCACAGCTGCCGCCCCGGCAGAATCAATTTGTCCAGGGAAATAATGGTGCATGGATTGGTGGTTTCCAGCGCTCATGGGGTCCTAATGTGGACACTTTGCAGTATGATACCACAAGCGATCCTGATTACAAGTGGGATGAGAATGGTAAGATCGTTGGGCAAAGTGATCCCAATGCCAATGGAATTCCGGTTAAAATGTACGATCCCTATGATTTTTACGAAATCGGTATAATCTTTAATAACCGTTTAAGTTTTTCAGCCGGTAATGATATAGCCAGTTACTACTTTTCTGTTGCCGATCTGGAGCAATCCGGTATTGTACCCAATTCCTCTTTTGGAAGAACGAATGTCAGGCTAAATGCTTCAGCCAGACTCGTAAAATGGTTGAGTATATCTACGAATATGACTTATTCAAATTCAAGGGCCAACCAGATCCAGCAGGGTTCAAATACATCAGGCGTTATGCTTGGATTACTTAGGACACCACCTTCATTTGATAATAGTGCAGGTTATAAATTTCCGGATGGAACCCAGCGGACTTACAGAAATGGCGGTGGATACGACAACCCTTACTGGACAGCCAATGAAAACTGGCTGGATGATAAAACCAATAGATTTATCGGCAATGCCATCCTGAATTTTACATTTACCGATTGGTTCAGTGCATCTTATAATCTGGGTGTTGACACCTATACCCGTCAAACAATGGACGTGATTGCCATTTATTCAAGAACACGGCCGGCAGGTGCGGTGGAGGAAGGAACACATGTTTCCAAACAGATTAACTCTGACCTCTTATTGAATTTTCATAAAAGCTTTGGTGAATTTGACCTTAAACTAACCCTAGGCAACAATTTGTTTGAATCTGGCTGGAAATTTGTATGGGGGGATGCCAATGGACTTGAGATCCCTTATTTTTATCAGTTATCCAATTCCTCTGACAACCAGACTGGTGTCAGTCAGGAGAAATATCGTACTGCAGCAGTATTTGCAGATATAAATTTGGCCTTTATGGATATGATCTTTCTGGGAGCAACCGGACGTAATGACTGGTCAACAACCATGCCTGAAAAAAACAGGTCTGCATTTTATCCTTCAGTTAGCCTGGGATTTGTGTTTACTGAGCTTGAGCCGCTTAAAGGTATGCGTATTCTTTCCTTTGGTAAACTTCGTGGATCATGGGCTCAGACTGCAAACATTGCCGAACCATACAATACAACAAATTACTTCTATTCAGCTGCAGCACGTGATGGTTGGACCAATGGGGTACAATTTCCTTACATGGGTCAAACTGGTTTCGATGTGAATTATACTCTGGGTAACCCTGATCTTAGACATGAGAGTATGGCGTCATTTGAGTTAGGAGCGGATTTAAGATTTTTCAGTAACCGCTTAGGAATTGATTTTTCTTATTTTCAGAACACAAACACAGATCTTCTATTAGGTGTACCCATTGCAGAATCCTCAGGTTATGGTGAAATATATATGAATGCTGCAGAAATGGAATCAATAGGCTTTGAAGTGAGTGCGAATGCCAGGGTGTTACAGGGTGAATTTACCTGGGATATTTTGGCAAATTTCACAAAGATGACAAACACTGTAATTTCTCTTGCTGAGGGTGTTGAAAGTATTGGTCTGGGTGGATTTACGATTCCGCAGACAAGGGCGGTTGCCGGTAGGGAATATGGAAGTATCTATGGAAATGACTGGTACAGGGATCCAGCCACCGGGGCTGTATTGATCAATGATGATCCTTCTGATGCATATCGTGACGGTTATCCTATGACTGATACCCGTCAGATGGTTCCTGTAGGTGATGTAAATCCTGATTGGACTGCAAATATAACCAATACAATTGCCTATAAAGGGCTGTATTTATCTTTCATGTTTGATATTAAAGTTGGGGGTTGGATGTATAATGGAACAGGCTTTGCCATGAATTATTTTGGGGTTCATGCAAGGACAGTTAATCGTGAAGTATATTATACTCCGGAAGGAACCATCGATTTTACAAGGACTCCGGAAGAAAATCTTCAGGTTTTTGAGGGGGTTTATGGACATATAGATCCCGATGGAGGCCCTGTATCCTCAGGTGTAACAAATGTTTCCCCTGTGGTACTGGACGAGGATTGGTTCGAAGGATTTGGAAGTAATTTTGGTGGCGGAGCACAAACAGCTTCTATGGAACCTGCTGACTGGGTTAGGTTACGTGAGGTAACTCTTGGATATACAATCCCTGTAAAGAAGAATGTGGTTAAGGCGGCTGAAGTTTACTTCACAGGAAGAAACCTCTGGCTAAACACTCCTTATTCAGGAATTGATCCGGAGTCAAACTTACAGGGGGCGATTAATGGACAGGGTATGGATTATTTTAACATGCCCGGGGCAAAAACCTACACAATTGGCTTGAAACTGTCTTTTTAGAGCATACTAAGTATTAATAAAAAAATATTAAAAATATGAAAAAATTAAATATTAGAATTCATAAAATTTTCAAATTCGGATTGATCCTTGTATTGATCGCTTTTTTCTCCTCTTGTGAGAAATGGATAGATCCGGATATGAACGTGGACCCTGATGCTCCTAAAGATGTACCAATGGGTCTGCTTGTGCCTGCCATTCAACAACAGATGGGTTTTAACCTTATGGGCAATGAGTCTGTTCGTCCTACCAACATTTGGATGCAGTTATATGACGGTGTTTCCCGGCAGTCTCATACACATGCCAGGTATCAGTATACAGCTGCTGATGTAAATAGTTTCTGGGGTAATATTTACACAAAGATTCTTATAAATGCAAATATTCTTCTTGAAAAGGCAGTAGAAGAGAGCTCTCCCTATAATGCAGGCATTGCTAAGATTATGACCGCCTATACACTTGGTGTGACTACAGACCTGTTCGGGGATATTCCCTATTCTGATGCGCTACAGGGAACAAATAATGTGTTGAAGGCACAATTTGATACACAGGAGGAGATATACAATTCTATTTTATCTCTTTTAGATGCTGGAATTGCAGATCTGAGTACAAACGCATCAGAAAATCTCATTGATATTGAAGGTGATGTGATTTATGGTGGTGATCCCGAAGCATGGATTGCTGCCGCAAGGGCAATAAAAGCACGAACTGAATTGCAATTGTCTAAAAAGAATGGTGCTGCTGCTTATAACAATGCCTTGGCACTTGTGGATGCTTTTACCTCTAATGCTGATGATATGGAAGTTCCTTTCGAAGCTGCAAACCAGAATCCGGTATTTCAGTTTATGGAGCAGCGGACCGATATCAGGATTTGCCAGACTTTTTTGGATGAATTGAATGTTACAGCTGACCCTAGAATACCTTTTTATTGCGATCTGAATGATGATGGTGAATACTCAGGAAGTGTTCCCGGGGGAGAGGACGAATCTGCTTCATGGCCCGGATCTTATATGGCTGCGAATGATGCACCCACTGTAATGATCTCTTTCGCGGAGCTCAGGTTTATTGAGGCTGAAGCAGCATTTCAGACAAGTGATCCTGATCGGGCAGCAGAAGCTTTTAAAGCAGCGGTTGCCGCTTCTGTTAGAAAAGTGACAGGTGCTGTCAATCAGGATTGGCTTGATGCAAATATTAATACTGTAACGGGTGCCACCATTACCCTGGAAAGGATTATGATGCAAAAGAGACATGCCCTTGTAGGTCAGGTTCAGCCCTTTGCTGATTGGCGCAGGACAGGTATTCCTAGCCTTACACTTTCTATTAATGCTACCAAGACAGAGGTTCCCAGAAGGTTTCCCTATCCACAGGATGAAATAATCTATAATCCGGATAATGTTCCTTCCATTGGATCAATTATTGATCCTGTTTGGTGGGACCGGTAAAAACATGTTTAATTTGTTAACTTAATAGAAAATATATTATGAAAAAAGCAATCAAGTACATTTTGATTTTTATAATAGGAGGGGTCTTTCTGTCATCATGTGAAGATAAGTTATCCAATTGGGATGCGATGACAAAGGATTATGATAAGAGTAATCTAACCTATTATATTCAGTTTCTTAACGCCACAGCGAGTTTCGAAACTGCAGTGGACGCAGAAGGTAATCCGAGTGATATTGTTACAGCTGTTGGCATCGCCTTGCTGGGTGCACCGCAGTCTTCTGATATTACTGTAAACCTTATGGTTAATCCTTCCTCAACCTTAACTGAGAATATGTATTCCCTGTCATCCAATAGCATTACTATTGCAGCAGGGGCTACTTCAGGTTCAGTTACCCTGACAGCCATTGCCAGTGAGATGGTAGAGGATGAAACAGCAACACTTGTTCTGGACATGGATGCAGGTGGTGCTGAAGCTACTTCGGCATACCAGCTTAACTATTCCCTCAAAAGGATTAAGTTTTGTGCATGGGCTGTTGATGACATGGTTGGAACTTATACAGGTTCTGATTACAACGGATATGCAGCTTCCGGTTCAGCAGGTTTACCATTTGAGGTATTTAAGAAAGATGATACCCATATCGAAGTTTCCGGAATGGGGCAGCATCTGTACAGTGTAATCTGGGGTGAAACGGTTACCGCTGGTGACAGGGTTGTTATTGAAGTGAAGCCAAATGGGACGATGGTTTTTGAAAATCAGTTCCTTTGCCAGACTGATGGTGTCTGGGACTACTATATGGGTCCCTCCAGCGAAACCGCCAAATGGGATGGTTGTACAATGATATTTACCATCCCCTGGATATGGCATTGGGATGATGCATATGGCGATGCCTATGGATGTTTATCGGTTTTTACTAAGAATTAGCATTCCTTAAATATCTGGTTTTAAAAAGGGTGCCTTTGGGTGCCCTTTTTTGTGTTTGTATTTGGCAGAGTAAGATCGCGTAGAGCTATGCTTTCTTTCTCCATGTAAAGGAGGCAGGTTGCCAGGGAATAGGTAAAGCTAGTGAAGGGATATCTGTAAGTAGTTGCACCAAGGACCTAGATCAACAAGACTGTGGGAAACAGGATATTTTCAATTTTTACAAATAAACTTTGTCCCAAACAAACATTAATTTAATGAGTTATAATA
>JAOZKQ010000141.1 GCA_029935275.1 Bacteroidales bacterium
CTGAAGCAGTAGAACTTGCTTATGCTATTGAACAATTGCGCCTTGATTCTATTGCTCTGGCAGAAGAAGCTGCAATATTAGAGCAAGAAAGTAATAAGTATCATATTATTGTCGGCAGTTTTATTACTCCCGAATATGCTTATGAATGTTCGTCTTATTATACTTCAATTGGGTATAATACAAATATTTATCCGGCTGAAAATGGTTTTGATCTGGTTTCGGCTATGGATCTGGATGATTATTCTGAAGCTCAAAAAATGCTTAGCCGGTTTCAGGATACTGTAAACTATGAGTCCTGGATCTATATTTATCCATATTAGACATCCCGTAAATAATTATTACATCAGGCAAAAGGTTTGCAGGCAGGAAGTCTGATGATATTGATTTAATGGAACTATTTCATCTTGTCTTTGTAGTACGGGTTTGCATTAATTGCTTAACATACCTTTATCTTTGATTATGCTATACACAGATTTCACAATCTCTTGTTTTGAAATGCTGGAACAATTATAAATGACATCAAAGATGGCTTGTTTATTATCTGTTTTTATATAATGTTCCATGAATCTCTTTCTTTTCTGATCATAATCCTTAATAAATTCTATGGCTTTCATTCTATCTAAATGATAAAATTCCATAACCATCTTTGTTCTCCATTCTAATGGGGCAATTAAACGGATATGCAAAGAATTTTCAATTTCATGGCAAATTGCTGCACCACCCCTGCCAACAATAATTGTATTACCGGAAAGCCCAATGGTCTTTATTACCTTTCTTATTGTTTTGTAAACTTTACGATCACTAATGTAAAATCTTGACTGTGTATTAAGGATGCCATCCAGCATGCCCTGTTCATGATATTTAAAGAAATATTTTAACTCGCTAGGAGGGGTGCCAAGTTCCTTAGCTGACTCATGCATAATTTCCTTGCTTACCCATTTCCATTTATTTTGATGGGTTTTGTTAATAATTGCAATAAGTTCTTTGGTAATCGGTTTCGCCGGACATCCAAATTCTCTGGATATGGTAACTGCCGGCCCTCCTGTTTTTTTCTGTTTTTCATGCTCCCTGTTTCTCTCATGAGCATAGCTGGTTAATGTAATTCCCATGGTTTCTAAAATTTATACCCAAAGCATTAAAAGGCTATTTTTGCTAAAAGGTACAAAAAATATTTGAGAAAATCAATAGAAAGTCAATAGAAAGTACAGGAGGAATTTGTAAAACTTATTTATTATCCCTGAAAATAGTTTGTTCCCTGTCAGGTCCAACGGAAATTATGCTGATTGGAACTTTTACCTCATCCTCAATAAACTGAATATATTGTTTTAGATTTAAGGGGAGAGCATCGTAGTTTTTAATATGAGTAATATCTTCCTTCCAGCCCGGGAAATCTTTATATACCGGCTCAAGTTCAGGAGATATTTGAAAGGGAAAATGATCCTGGTTTTCTTTACCACTTTTGTAAGAGGTGCAAATTTTAATTTGATCAAAACCTGAAAGAACATCTGACTTGGTCATGATTAGATTGCTAACTCCATTTAGCATCACAGCATATTTAAGCGCAACGAGATCCATCCATCCGCATCTTCTTGGTCTGCCCGTTGTAGCACCAAATTCATTGCCGTTTTTTCTTATTTTTTCACCTGATTCATCTTCAAGTTCGGTGGGGAAAGGACCACTTCCAACCCGTGTACAATATGCTTTGAAAATACCATGAACTTTGCCAATTTTAGTTGGTGGAATCCCCAGGCCTATACATGCACCTGCACTTACGGTATTGGATGATGTAACAAACGGGTAGGATCCGAAATCGATATCGAGCAAGGTTCCCTGGGCTCCTTCTGCCAGTACTTTTTTACCATCATCCATATATTTATTGATGAGGTATTCGCTGTTAATTTGTTTAAATTGCTTTAGAAAATCAATACTTTTAAACCATTCTTCTTCATTTTTATTGAACGATTCATCAATTGAAAAGTCATATAGTGAGATAAGTGAAAAATGTTTCCTTTTTAGAAATTCATATTTTTCCTGGAAATCAGGTAAAAGAATATCACCTACTCGCAATCCGTTCCGGCCAGTTTTGTCCATGTAAGTGGGCCCAATACCTTTCAGGGTAGATCCGATTTTTGTTTTTCCTTTAGCCGCTTCTGATGCAGCATCTAACAGACGGTGGGTGGGTAGAATAATATGGGCCTTTTTAGAGATAAGCAAATTTAAAGTGGAGTTAAGTCCCCCCTTTTTAAGGTTTAATATCTCTTGTTCAAAAATTAGAGGATCAATAACCACTCCATTTCCTATAACATTAATTTTTTCAGAATGGAAAATGCCGGAAGGTATTGTATGTAAGACATGTTTCTCATTACCAAATTCGAGGGAATGGCCGGCATTGGGTCCGCCCTGAAACCGGGCTATAACATCATAATAAGGAGTTAAAAAGTCAACAATCTTCCCTTTACCTTCATCGCCCCACTGAAGGCCTAACAGTACATCTGTATTCATATAATAGTAGAAATTAACAATATGCTGAAAAAACATTGCAAGTTACAAATCTTTTCAGATAATAAGGACGGTAAAAACATGATATTAATAAAAAATCTCCAACCAGAAGGTCACTTTGATTCTTTATAAATGATGATTGTGTTTTTATTTCTTCGGATCCTCTTTTTTATCATCTTCTTTAATGCCATAAATGTATAAAGAATGGTAAAGAGGTTTAAAATTATTTAGTTCACAGGCAGTTTTAATTATTTCATGAATTCTGGGGTCACAAAACTCAATTACCTGTCCTGATTCAGTGTCTATAAGGTGGTCATGTTGACTACATTGATATGCCTTTTCAAATTGTGCAATGTTGTTTCCAAACTGATGCTTGATTACAAGGTTACAATCCAGTAATAATTCAATTGTATTATAAAGTGTAGCCCGGCTTACCCTGTAATTTTTATTTTTCATAAAAATATATAGGGATTCTATATCAAAATGACCATCTCTGGAATAAATTTCATCTAATATAGCAAAACGTTCAGGTGTTTTTCTGTGCCCCTTTTTTTCGAGGTAATCAATGAAAATCTGCTTAACGGTTTGCTTTGTATTCTCACTTGTCATAAGTAACTTTATTTAATTTAATGATGAAGTTCGCTATCTTCCCTCAATGGTCGGGGTATGCTGTTACACCTACCTGCCGACAGGGCTCGGCATAACACCTCAATAGCAAATATCCTGAATCAGACACCGAGTTTATAGACGGACTCTAATAAAGATTTCAGGGCTTAAATTTAATCAATTTATTTAAAAATAAGCCACTATTTAGAATAATTTTAAATCAGGAACCGGAAATTTCTTCTCTCTTTACTTTATCAATCCCTTTAATCTTACTAAGATTTAGGATGAGAGTATTGAGGTCAGCGGTATTATGAACATACAATGATATCTCACCATTAAAAATCCCATCATGAACATCAAAATTAAAAGTTCGGATGTTTATGTTGAGTTGCTTTGAAATATTGCTGGTAATTTCATTGATCATGGCAATCTTGTCAATTCCTGAAAGGCTTATTTTTGCCAGGTAGGAGAGTATTTTGTGCTTGGTCCATTTTGCAGAGACTATCCTGTTTCCCTTATTCGACATAAGTTTTATGGCTTCAGGGCATTTGGATTTATGAATAAAGACCCTTCCGTTTTCATCTCTGTAACCAATGACATCATCGCCAGGAATCGGATTGCAACATTCTGCAATTCTATATGAAATATTTTTACTATCAGACTCCTCCCGTATGACAAAAGGTTTTTTAAAATCAAAATCTTCTTTAGTTGAAGACTCTTTTTCCTGTGCTTTTTGTTTTCCAAATTGAGGAATCCAATATTGGATCCATTTATTTTTGGAATTCTTTTTTAAAACTTTCTTTAAATTATCTAATGAAATGATTTCACTACCAATTTTGCTATAAAGTTCATCCTTATTTAAAACATCATATGCAGGTAGTAACTTTTTAAAAACTCTGGAGGACGGGTGTACATTCTGTTTTTTTAATTCCTTTTCAAGTATGGATTTCCCAAGTTCTATCCTGTTACTTATTTCAGCTTTTATTGTCTTTGTAATAGCTGACCTGGCTTTTGCAGTAATTACGAATTCAAGCCATTCTTTTTGTGGCTTTTGTTGTTCTGAAGATATTATTTCCACCTGATCTCCGCTTCTTAACTTATAGCTCAATGGCTCAAGCTTATGGTTAACCTTTGCACCAATAGCGTGGTCTCCTACTTCAGAATGGATTTCATAAGCAAAGTCTAAAGCAGTTGCATTTTTTGGCATGGATTTTATATGTCCTTTTGGAGTAAAAACATTTATTTCCGAGGCAAAAAGATTAAGTTTAAATTCATCCATAAACTGCATTGCATCAGAAGAAGAATCTTCTAAAATTTCCCGGATCTTCTTAATCCACAAATCAAGTTCAGATTCGGCAGTATGGTTTCCTTTATATTTCCAGTGTGCAGCAAATCCTCGTTCGGCTATTTCATCCATTCTTGTAGATCGTATCTGCACTTCCACCCACTTTCCGTTTCTATTCATTACCGTTGCATGAAGTGCTTCATAACCATTAGCTTTGGGTTTGCTTATCCAGTCACGAAGCCGGTCAGGCTTTGGAACATAAATATCAGTAATCATAGAATAAATATTCCAGCATTGTGTTTTTTCAGTATAAGCCTTTTGGGGTTCAAAGATAATTCGAATGGCAAGCAGATCATAAACTTCTTCAAAGGACACATTTTTGGTCTGCATCTTATTCCAGATAGAATAAATTGATTTTGATCTTCCGTTTATTTCATATTTAACATCTGCCTCGTCAAGTTCGTTTATTATCGGCAGAGAAAACCGGCTGATTTCAGTAATTCTTCTTTTTTCTTTTGATTGAATTTTCTTTTCAATCTCATTGTAAACTTTTGGATACCGGTATTTGAGACTTAAATCCTCTAATTCTGATTTTATGGCATATAAACCAAGCCTGTGTGCCAGTGGGGCAAATAAATAGGTGGTTTCACCAGATATTTTCATTCGTTTATTAGGGGGCATAGATGCCAGGGTTCTCATATTATGTAAACGATCTGCCAGCTTAATGAGAATTACCCGAACATCATCGGCAATGGTTAGAAGGATTCTTCTGAAGTTTTCAGCCTGCATAGATGCATCTTGCTCAAAGACATTGCTTATCTTCGTAAGCCCATCAATAATGATAGCGATATTTTCGCCAAAATTATTTTTAATATCTTCAATGGTATATTCAGTGTCCTCCACTACATCATGTAGTAATGCCGCACAAATTGAAACAGTGCCAAGCCCCATTTCCTCAGACACAATCCTTGCTACTGCAATAGGATGAAAAATATATGGTTCTCCTGATCTTCGCTTAATATCTTTATGTGCCTCATTTGCGAAATCAAATGCTTTTTTTATAAGTTCCTTATCTGCCTTCTTTGTGACCCTGGGACAGTTCAATTGCAACTCCATGAATTGTTCATGGATTAATAATTTATCATGCTCCGAAAGAATAGACATATAGGATCCGGTATTTTTTTTTGTTAATTACAAAGTTAGTGATTTTTAATTGTATTAAAATGTAGTTGAACAGGAATACTTTTACTTTAAGGATATTTTTCTTCATGAATAAGTATGGAATAGATAGGGTCTCTTATAAAACGCCAATAACTACGTTACGCTCATCTCGAAAACAGTCATTTA
>JAOZKQ010000630.1 GCA_029935275.1 Bacteroidales bacterium
AAAAAATAATATGGAACGCAATTTAATAATATCCCGATATTATAGACACACACTAAATAGAATGATAGATGCAAGAAATTTGATATTGTTTGAATTAAGTGAATTATTCCTGAAGAATAAGATGCAAATCGCAGAAACTTTGACTTTTCAAGACATATTAAAAGAAAATATACTATTTTTGTAGATTAAGAACTAGAAGAATATTGAAAAGATCATTTATTATATTATTAACTGTATTTTTGTTTTTAGGAGCGAATGGGCAGTCTTATTTGAATTATCCCGATTCATGGATGGCTCCTGCTCCCGGTCCCGATAAGTATTACAATGATTCAGTCAATCAGTTGGATGTTCCCGGATCAAAAGTGCCACCACTGAAATTCAGCCTTAATTTGGGCACATCTTTTTCGACAAGTGGGTATTATGGGTCAGGAGTGCAAACGTGGGTAGCCCCTGAACTAAATTACCGGGTTTCAAATAAGCTGAATTTACGGATGGGTGTGGTGGCCTCAAATAATTATATGAATTCAATACCTCAAGGTGTTTCTGATGGGGTTGGTATGAACACTTCCGGTTCGTGGTTCAATTATAAAGTATATGTAAGTGCTGATTATTTTGTTAGTGAAAAGCTGGTGGTTTCAGGTAGTTTATTAAAAAGCATTGATCAAACTCCAGCCTGGGTAGGGCAATCACCTTTTTTTAGCCAGAATTATGAAAGCATGTCGATGTCATTTCAGTATCGGATAAATGATTTTATGTCGGTAGGAGGTGGTATTCAGATAGACAGGGGGAATGTGCCCTACTATTATAATCCTATGCAACCATTTGGTAATCATTTCTCTCCATTTGGTCCCTTTTAATTTTATAGAGTTCCCTTATCAATTTTTTGTATTAGATGAACCTTTTGTTTCTTTCATTAGCTCCGGTTTTTGTTATCCTGTTTTATGTATATTACAGGGATAAATACGAAAAAGAACCATGGAAGTTGCTAATAAAAGCATTGATATTAGGAGGTTTTATTAGTTTACCTGCCATTTTTATTGAATCTTTTCTGGGAGTTTTATCTCCCGAAGGGGAGATGAAACAGGCAGCTCATAATGCATTTGTTGTTGCTGCCTTTACTGAGGAAGGCTTGAAATTCATTGCATTTTTATTACTTATATGGAAAAGTAAAGAGTTTAATGAAAAGTTTGACGGAATTGTTTATTCGGTTTTTATTTCTCTTGGTTTTGCTGGGGTAGAAAACCTGCTTTACGTATTTAATGGAGATATTTCTGTTGGTTTTATGCGTGCAGCAACAGCTGTTCCTGCCCATGCATTATTTGGTGTTACCATGGGATATTATTACGGGCTTGCCCGCTTTTATCCTTCAAAAAGAAAATCATATCTGGTAAAAGCAATTTTATTGCCGATTCTTTTGCACGGTTTTTATAATTTCTGTCTGATGAGTGGCCGTGATATTTTCTTTGTTCTTTTTATTCCTTTTGTGATATATTTATGGTATAGTGGTTTTCAGAAAATGAAAGATTTGTCAAATCGGTCGGTCTATAAGCCCTGAAAGTCAGGGACTATTTAGAGCTTGCTGAAAAAGTCTGGTGGCACATTAGATACGAGGCGGCAAGGCGAAGCTGT
>JAOZKQ010000142.1 GCA_029935275.1 Bacteroidales bacterium
GGAGCAGATGTAATTCTTATACCGGAAATTCCTTATCAAATTGACCTTATAGCAGCATCTATCATGAACCGCAGCCGTAGTGGCAAATCATTTAGTATTGTTGCAGTTGCGGAAGGGGCTCTTTCACAAAAGGGATTCCAGAAAATTCACGAGGTAAAAAGTCTGCTTAATGGAGAAAACAAAAAAAAGGAAAAGGCTGCATTAAAAACCAGATTAAGAGAATTAGACAAAGAATACACCGGAAATACCATATTTCTGGCAAAGGAATTGGAAAAAGCCACCTCACTTGAATCCCGGGTTACAATATTAGGCCATCTGCAAAGAGGGGGCACACCCTCCGCTGCTGACCGTTTATTGGCAACAAGACTTGGAACAGCCTGCGCTGATTACATCCATAATGAACAATATGGTAATATGGTATCGGTTAAAGGAGAAAAAATGGTATTGGTTCCTTTAAAAGATGTTGTTGGAAAAATCAAGCTTGTTCCAACTGACCATTCCTGGGTACAAAGTGCAAGGGAAGTAGGAACCTGTATGGGAGATGAGTAGCTGACAAAAGCACCTCAAAGAATTAAAACAAAACGGGATGATACAGCATTAAAACCAAGCTAAACTTACATTGGTGAAATTCTTATTGTATCCGGTTTATGTTGCCGGGGTTTATCAGGAGTTTTCAGATCATCAATTGCTTTTTGTATTTCTTTCTTAAGGTCATTCAATTCTTCATCGTTAAACTCACGATATTGCTTCTGCATTCGCTTAACAGCCTTATTCATTTCAAGCTTAGCTTTATTGAACTCCTCTTTAAAACCTTTGCTTTCTGACCTGAAATGATTCATTGCCTCTTTAATATTTTCATGGGCCCGGTTCCATGCTGCAGTATCCGGAAATTCAATATTATTAAAAATACTATTAAAATCTTCCTGCCAATATTTATCTGAGCTATTATTACCCGAATGCTCATTTCTCATTTTGCTTTGTTCATCTATAGCCCTGCCTAACTCATCATCTGAGCTTTTATCTACTGCAAGATCCTTATTTTTAAGCGTATCAGAAAATACCACACAATCCAGAGAATTTATCTGCACATTTTTATTTATTGAATAACATTCATACTGACCTGTATGGTTAATACTAAAACCAGCAGCAATTATGTCTGCATTTTCAACACCAGTCAATAAAATCAAAATAACAACTCCCTTGTTTAGTAGAGGATGAATAAATCCTTTATTAGCAAAATATCTATTCAAAATCATATTTCGTATTGAAGAAACAATATATCTCATTTCCTATAATCCTTAATGTTAATTAATACAAGGGTCCAAGAACCCTGGAAGTAGATTCCTTTAATTTCTGCCTCAAAGGTCGCAATTTCCATTCTGATCGCAAAATTTTCCGGCTATGTTTAAGATCCTCATTAAACATTTCAACCAGGTCACAGGTGATTTTTTCATTATAGATCAGTGCATTTACCTCAAAATTCAGGTCAAAACTTCGATTGTCAAGATTTGCTGTTCCAACAGAAGCAAAAACATCATCAACCATTAATACCTTTGAATGATTAAACCCCTTTGTAAATAGAAAAACCTGAATTCCTGCATCAAGCATCCGGCTGATGTAGGATAGTGAATTCCAATAAGCTACAGTAGAATCAGAAACAGCAGGAAGTAAAATCTTCACATCTACACCACTTAATGCAAGTGCATGAAGTAAATTCCGGATAGTTCCATTTGGGGAAAAGTAGGGAGTGGAAATATAAACGTACTTCTTTGCTGAACCAATGGCTATGAGGTAGGCCTGAAAGATAGAAGCCCAGTCTGAATCAGGACCGCTGGATGTTATCTGGATCAGGTTTCGTGTTTTTACAGTTAGCTCCGGAAAATACTCAAGATTATTTCCGACTATATCGCCTGACACAAAATACCAATCCATTGAAAAAATTGCCTGCAGAGGCTTAACAGCTTCCCCTACAATGCGTAAATGCGTATCTCGCCATTCCCCTAATTTTTTTGTTCCGGATACATACTTATCTGCTAAGTTTATTCCTCCAACAAAACCAATTTTCCCATCTACCACTACAATTTTCCGATGATTTCTATAATTTACGGTACTGGTAAAATATGGAAACCTGACACGCATAAATGGATACATCTGAATCCCCACATCCAATAATGACTTTATATAGGCTTTACTCAACTTCCAGCTCCCCACATCATCGTAGATCAATCTTATCCTTATTCCTTCACCTGCTTTTTTGATTAATGCCTCCCGGAATTCCTCGCCAATGTTATCAGACTCCCATCTGTAAAACTCAATATGAATATGATCTTTTGCCTGCTCAATTGCACTTAAAATAGAGTCAAATGTTTTTCTGCCATTTCCAAATACTTCCACATCATTAAACTCGGTTAAAATAGCCTTACTATTATTAAGCAAAAGTGTCATAATATTGGCTTTACCCCTTATCTTCTCATCCTTTAAAATCTCATGGCTCCTGAGATCATGGATCTGCTTCTGTCTTATTTCCTCAATCTGCTTATGGTCTTTAAGTCCCTTTCTCGAAAATATTTTTTCTTTCCGATAATATTGACCAAATAAAAAATAGAAAAACAAGCCCAAATAAGGCAATAACCATACTACCAGGATCCAGGAAACCGTTTTCACCGGGTCCCTGTTCTTAAGTATGATAATAAAAGAAGTAAAGACAGTAACAATAATCCAGATTAATAGAATCAGTGTGCCTATATGTGTCCAGATATTACCCATGATTAATCATAAAATCTATTATTTCGCAGTCATTTGACCAAAATAAAATTATTAATGCATTTCCGAAAAAAAACTTATTTAATTCTGGTACATTCAGGTTTAAATATAAGCAAAAACGATCACTTTTAGGCTTTATTGTTAAAAAATAATGCAGGATTGAAGGTTTTGATAGCTAAACTGTCGAATGCATGTTCCGGGTAGATTTAATTTACACAAAAAAAGCCGCCATTTCTGGCAGCTCAATTTATTTTGTTCCTTGTTCAGGCTAAAACATAAATCCAAGACTTATCAAAAACTGGCTTGTTCTCATGTCTGTATTAAAATCTGTACCACCAATAGTCACACTTTCGCCCAGGGAACTCAGGTTTCCCTCATACCGTGCATCAAGTGTCAATTTTTTAAACAAATCGATTCCCAGTCCGGCCTGATAACCCCAGGTCATTCCATTAACATCAGCAGTTAATCCATCGAGATCAGTACTATGACTAATTACCAAATGGCCGGAAGGGCCTGCATTAATTCGTATAGGACCAAGCTTAAAACCAACAAGAAGTGGAATATCTACCCTATTCATATCAAAAGTCTTTAACTCTTCAACAGCAGAAGAAGCCGGATCCTGATAGTTATATTTACCTCCCATAGAAGTAAAATAGACTTCCGGTTGTAAATAAAGCATCGCAATTTTTATTCTTAAAAAAACACCCGCATGAAAACCCCAGGTGGCATCGCTTACCTGGGTTAAGATGGCATCAGGACTTTCAACTTTATCAAAATTAAAACTAGATGAATTAGCACCAGCTTTTATTCCAAATTTTAGAAGTTGCGCATTTGAAATTGAAAATATAAGACTGAGAGCAATAACAAAGAATAATTTTTTCATGATTCAGTATGTTAATTAATAAAAATTAAACCTATTCAGCTATAATACGTGAAATTTGCAATTCTGTTATACAAAATGACGAAATTCTAGCTTTAAATTATACAATAGCCAGTTTATCTTACACTTAACTATGAGTATTATTCTAAAGAAAATAAATAAAATTGCAAAAATTCAGTTTTTTTCATAGGTTAGCACAATTTTACTGGTGTTTCAATTATTATAACTTACAAATAAAAAATAATCTTTCCTTAATGACGGATACCAAAATTAGTATTATTGGTGCTGGCGTTGTTGGTTTAGCAATAGCCTCCAGAATTTCAAAAATTGCAGATTCTGTTTTTGTTTTAGAAAAAAACCTGAAATTCGGTCAGGAAACAAGCAGTCGCAACAGTGAAGTAGTACATTCAGGAATCTATTACCCGGAGGGTTCATTGAAAGCCCTGTTGTGCGTGGAAGGTAAAGAGTTACTATACAATTATTGTGAGCAAAACGATATTGCATATAATAAATGTGGTAAACTGATTATTTCTAATTCTGAACAAGAAGACTTGGTTCTTGAAAACATTTTGCGAGGAGCACAAAAAAACGGAGTAAAAGATGGTAGAACTATTAAGAAAGAAGAAATTACATTACTGGAGCCACATATTCGGGCTAAAAATGCATTATTTTTCCCTTCATCCGGAGTCATTGACACACATGGCTTAATGAAACAGATGGAGACAGATGCCATAAACCAGGGTACAGAAATTGTATATGGATCTGAGGTTACCGGAATCCGGAGAATTGATGAAGGTTACGAGATAACCGTTTCAGAACAAGATGGCTCAGGTTTCTCATTTACCACTGAAATCCTGATTAATGCCTCTGGCCTTAATGCCGATAAAATTCCAAAAATGATTGGAATTAAAAATAACGAATACCATCAATATTATTGGAAAGGCGAATACTTTAACCTTGCTAACGGAAAACACAAACTGGTCTCACGCCTTGTATATCCTGTGCCTTTTAAAAACACAGTTGGATTAGGGATTCATACAACCATCGATCTCAGCGGTCGGGTTAAATTAGGGCCAAATGCCATTTACCTTAAAAACAATCTCACTGATTATTCTATAAACCATGAACATAGAAATGAATTTTATGAATCTGTGAAAAACTACCTTCCTTTCCTGGAACCTGACGACCTGATACCTGATCAGGTTGGCATCCGGCCAAAACTACAAAAACCAGGCGACCCAGTAAGGGATTTTATCATAAAAGAGGAAAGCCAGGCCGGGTTTCCAGGACTTATCAATCTTATTGGAATTGAATCTCCAGGACTTACTGCCTGCCTCAGTATTGCCAATCATGTTTCTAATCTTTGTCATCTATCACAAAAATGAGAAAACCAGATCAAAGATACCACCTGCCTTCTTTTCTGATCATATCAGGAATGGGCAGAAATACAGGGAAAACAACTCTTGCATGCAGGATAATCAAGGAATTTTCAGAAAAGGAAAATATCACTGCCATTAAAATCTCATCGCATTTCCATGAGCCTACCCCTGAATTAAAACTACTCTTTAAAACAAAGGATTACAGCATTTCTAAGGAGTATAATCCGGGAACAGAAAAGGACAGCTCAAAAATGCTACGTGCAGGTGCAAAGGATTCTTTCTACATCCAATCAAAAAAAGATAAAATAAAGGAAGCTTTTGATAAGTACATGAAAGAATTTGATCAGGGAAATGCAGTGGTTTGCGAATCAAGTGCGCTGGCTAAGATTCTTACACCGGGTATAGGATTTATTATTCTTTCAGATAATATAATAAACGATCAGCCTCAATCTGAAAATTTCTCAACAAACAATTTTAAGCAGATCAATTTTGACGGTAAAAAGTTCACGCTTTCATTAGAAAAAATCAAGCTTATTGAGACCAGTTGGTTTTATGGCATATAAGTGGGGCTAAGTCAAATGATAATTAAAACCACGGGGTATAACGACTTATTTATTATTGTTACGGGTTACGGGTTGTCCTTTGCAGGTTACGGGTTACGGGTTACGGGTTGCGGGTTGCGGGTT
>JAOZKQ010000016.1 GCA_029935275.1 Bacteroidales bacterium
GTTAAGCCAAAAGTTAATCGTATTTCTAAGAAATGAACTAAACTTTTACAATTCGGATTTTTTAGCTAAAAAAAAATTAGGAAAAAGCACATTCAATACCGAAAAGTTTTTCAGGTTAATTGAAGAATCCGGTAATGAAGTAATGATTCCACGAGGCTTTTCGGCATCATTAGTTCAATTCTGTAGCAAGGAAAAGATTCCATTTAAAATAATCGATAAACGAGAGAAAAAAGATTCCATCGATTTTGAATCGGAAATAAAACTTCAAGACCATCAGGAAATTGCGCTTGAAAAAGTACGAGAAAAGGACTTTGGTGTAATTGTTTCACCACCTGGTTCTGGAAAAACTGTAATTGGACTTGAAATAATCGCTGAAAAGAGACAACCCGCACTGATAATTGTTCACCGAAAACAATTGTTCGACCAGTGGGTTGAGCGTATTCAAGACTTCCTAAAAATTCCAAAGATAGATATTGGACAATTTGGAAATCAAAAGAAAAAAATTGGGAAGCAAATTACCATTGCTATGATTCAATCTTTGTCGAGAATTGAAGATTATAGTGAAATCGCAAATGCATTTGGGACAATTATTATTGATGAGTGCCACCATATTCCAGCTAAATCATTTCGGGAAGCAATTATTAACTTCAATGCTTTTTATTTGTATGGATTAACAGCAACACCAAAAAGAAAAAACAACGACCAGAAATTGATTTTTGTTTACATCGGAAACATTCTTCATCAAGTTAACCAACAACAGTTTTTAGCAGAGAAAAATATTCGAACAGAAATAAACATTAAAGAAACTGAACTGTTTGCCCCATTCAACTATAAAATAGACAAATACGAAACAATCTCACGCATTCTAATTCATGATACACACAGGAATTCCTTGATTATTAATGATATTGAAAACAATGCAAAAAGGTTCAAAACTATTCTGATTTTATCTGAACGGAAAGCACATGTTGATATCTTAAACCTCTACTTGAAAGATAAATATGAAACAATTACTATTCATGGTGATGATGCAGAAAGTGCCCGAAAAAGTAAAATTGAGCAAATAAAACAAGGGCATTTCAAAATTGTAATTTCTACGGGACAATTCTTTGGAGAAGGGATTGATATTAGTAACTTGGAGTGCTTATTTATTGTTTATCCCTTTGCATTCGAGGGGAAACTAATTCAATATATTGGGCGCATTCAACGTTCAAAAAATCCTCCAGTAATTTTTGATTACAGGGATTCAAAAATTGATTACTTTGAAAAAATGTTCAAACAACGAAAACGATACTATAACAAATTGTTGAAATAGATATGCCAGAAAGTCAAAATATAGAATGGAAAGAAAGTTGGAGAGATGAATACCTAAAATGGATTTGTGGATTTGCCAATGCCAAAGGAGGAAAAATTATTATTGGTAAAAATGACAATGGAGAAATTGTCGGCGTTGCAAAAGCGAAAAGATTAATGGAAGATATTCCAAATAAAATTCAAACGCAGCTTGGAATTCTTTGTGATGTAGATTTGAAAGATGAAGGTGGAAAAGATTACATCGAAATTGATGTAAAACCATACGATGTGTTAATTTCATATCAGGGCAAATATCATTACAGAAGTGGAAGTACAAAGCAAGAACTTAAAGGGAATGCACTCAATAAACTTCTGTTGAAGAAAGCTGGCAAAACTTGGGATGATGTTATTGAACCACGAGCGAAACTTGATGATATTGATATTTTGGCAATTGAGGCTTTCAAAAAAGGTGCAACTACAAGCAAAAGATTACCGTTTATTGCAGATGAAGAAAATATTGAGCAAATTCTTGATAACCTGCTATTAGTGGAAGATGGGAATCTAAAACGTTCAGCAATTCTTTTGTTCGGGAAGAATCCGTGTCGTTTTTTTATAAATGCGTTCGTGAAAATTGGACGATTTGGACAAACAGATGATGATTTACGTTTTCAAGAAGTAATTGAAGGAAATGCGTTTCAATTAGCAGATAAAACTTTGGAAGTTCTTGACAGAAAGTTTTTTGTTTCCCCAATTTCATATAAAGGATTACAGCGTGTGGAAAGTTGGGAGTATCCATACGAAGCAATTCGTGAGGTTATTTTGAATGCAATTGTGCACCGAGATTATATGGGTGCGCCAATTCAAATAAGCGTTTACGATGATAAATTGATTGTTTGGAATGAAGGTTCATTGCCTGAAGATTTGACATTTGAGGATTTGAAAAAGAAACATTCATCTCGTCCTCATAATCCAATCCTTGCGAGTACCTTCTTTAAAGGTGGATTAATTGAAGCTTGGGGACGCGGAATAATTAAAATTATCAATGAATGTAAAAAGGCTGGATTACCTGAACCAATTATTGAGTATTCCTCAGGTGGAATTAGCGTAACAATCTTAAAAAATCAATTTAACGAAAAGAATTTGATAGCGAAAGGATTAAGTACAAGGCAAATAAAAGCGATTGAATTTATCAAAGAAAATAGAAATATAACAAACAAAATTTATCAAGAAATATGTGAAGTTTCCAAGGCAACAGCAACACGAGATTTGACAGAATTAATTGAAAAATTCAAATTATTAGAAAGGTCAGGAGAAGTTGGAGCAGGAACATCATATAAATTGATTGGCTCATAATTGGCTCAATTGGCTCATAAATGATTCAATATGGACTCAAACATGATTTATTCAGACTGCCCACCCTTCGCATTCAAGCACATTGTCTGGCCGCACAGGCGAACGCACAACCAAAACCAGCCAAAGAGCTTGCCTGCCCCGACACATGGGTTAAGGAATAACGCACGAAACGCTAATCGAGTAGGCTGCCCTGCCGGTAAAACTGACGGGGAGAACCCCCGCCTGAACGAATTCATTCGGGCAGGTCTCACACCACCGTATCCCAATGAAAATAACCGGGACAGGCTGTTAAGTTGTGGGGAGATCTTTTTGTAAATATATTTGAACATATTTACAGAAAATGGGTGGTTTTTAGACAAACTGCTGTTATGGGAATACAAAAAATCTATAGCAAAAGTTTAAAATTAAGAAGCCAAGCCTCATTACACACAATTTGTATTTTTGAAAAGTAAAACATAATAGTAAGATGAATAAAATAATATCAAGTTTTATACTAATAGTTTTATCAAGTTGCATAATCTCAAAAAATGCAAGAATTGAAGAGCCAAAATATAATAAAGAAGATGTATATGTCAAGCATTATGCCTACTCATTAGTGTTTAATCCGCAAACAAAGCAAGCAGATTGGGTAGCATATAAACTACATGAGTATCAAACAGAAACAAACTTTAAGCGCACCAACAAATTCATTATAGACACTTTAATACTCACAGGGACAGCCACTAATTCAGATTATTATAAATCAGGATACGACAAAGGACATCTTGCCCCAGCGTCAGACATGACATGGAATAAACAAGCCATGTACGAAAGTTTTTACTTCAGCAATATAACGCCACAATTAGCAGAATTTAATCGTGGTATATGGAAAAAATTAGAGATGCAAGTCAGAAATTGGGCAACCAAATATGATAGCATATATATTTGCACAGGTCCGGTATTTATAAGTCCCACACAAACCATTGGAAATAATAAAATAAATATACCAAGCCACTTTTATAAAACCATACTTATTTATAATGATACTGTAAAACAAGCTATCGGGTTTGTCTTTTCACATCAGGAAAGTAATTCAAGTATATTTAATTATGCGGTTAGTGTTGATAGTGTTGAACAACTAATAAATCTTGATTTGTACAAAGCACTTCCCAACAGATACGAAAGGAAAATAGAGGAAACTTATGATTTAAAGTATTGGTAAGTAAGTATAAATAACTCAATTAGGACACACAAAGGGGTTTAACCAAAGATAGGGTGGTATATATCGAAAGAAGGGTGTAATAAAATTGAAAAAGGTTAGGGTAAAATGCAAGAATTCCTTGATTATTGTATCCATTTTTTGTGCATTTACAGAAAAGTAAATGAAATTGAACTAATAAGGATTTTGCATGAACAAATGGACTTGAAAAACAGAATATTGAAATAACCCCACATAATCAAGTAGAAAAATGTAATCACGCTTTATCAACCTTCAGAATCAGCAGTCGGCTTTTTTACTTCATCCATTATACTTTTTCCTGCCAAACCAAAAAACAACAATAAGAGAACAATGGAACTTGCTAAAGAGATTTTTTGTCCGGTGTAAAATGCTTTTGGATGAAACTTAAATTCAATTTTATGCTTGCCGGCAGGTACCCGCATGGCTCTCAACACATAATTTGCCCTTACATACAGAACTTGTTCTCCGTCAATATATGCATTCCAGCCATTCTCATAATAGATCTCCGAAAAAATAACAAAACCTTCTTTTGTGGAGCTGCTTTCATAAACCAGATAATTCGGCTGATAGGAAAGCAAACTGATACGGGCAATAGAGTCCGGTTCAGCATTAAATCCATCAAAATAATTTTCAAAACGCTTATCGACAATTGCTTCATTGACCGGGTCGAACTCTGTAAGTGCGTAAATTTCTGCATCAGGGTTTTCAACCATCTTATAAGTATTTACAAACCATGCGTTTCCAAGGGCTGACGGGTTCATTCTGGCTTCCGGCTGCTTATTATTTCCGGGGACAATAAAATATTTGGTATTAAGCATGTCGAGTACATGCATATTATTCCTGGCAATATGCTGTGATATCAAATCCTGGTACCTGCGGATCTTTGCCCCATGATATCCTCCAATTGATTTATGAAACCAGGAAGTACTGGCATCATTATATGTATCAACAGTTAAGTTCAAAACCCTGAAATCAGGATCTTTATCCTGTAGAATTAACAAATTGGCAGCTGTAGGCTGAAAAGGTTCTTTTATCTCTTTTTTATTAGTAAAATTATCGTCGTTCAGATACCTTTTATTTACCGGCCACATATCTGCTAAAAAAATCAACACAAGACCCAGAATAAAATAGCCATTTTTAATTTTCCCATAAACAAAAGCTGTTAATAATCCAGCCATCAGTAACACAAACACAAGAGAGCGAAAAGCGTCCATCTGTAATAAGTGTTTTCGATCGTCATGAACAGCTTCCATAAGTTGAGCCGGCCATCCTGCAGCACGCAACTGTTCATCAACAGGAGCGGAAAAATCAAAAAACATACCCGGAAATACAACAAAGAACAGAGCAATTCCCCCTACTATGTATAAGGTGTATTTTAGCGCTTTCAGAAATTCTTTCTTTGCTATTTTTCCATCAAAAATATCTTTTAAAACCAACATCCCAAGTAAAGGAATAGCAAATTCAGCTATTACCAGGATCATGGAAACTGTCCGGAATTTATTATAACCCGGAACATAATGGATAAAAATATCTGATAAAAACATAAAGTTCTTTCCCCAGGCTAAAAGAATAGATATCAGAACTGCCCCGGCAAGCCACCATTTTACCGGTCCCTTTACCAGGAATAATCCTAAAACAAATAGAAAAATAATAGCTGCCCCAATATAAACCGGCCCGGATGTAAATCGCTGTGTTCCCCAGTAAGACAGGGGACTTCTCTCAACAATTTGTTTGGCACCCTGAACATTAGCCGCTTTAAGCTCCTGGTAGGTTTTTGATTTAGAATCAAATCCTGAGGATGCTCCTCCTTTAAAGTTTGGAATAAACAGATTCATGGCCTCATCGATCCCATAGGAGTAATCATTCAAAATATAATCTTTATCAAGACCTGATGTTTTGTTTCCCTGGTCGTTGGTAAGCTCCGATTTACCCCTGATAGATACTTCCCCATATTCCTTAACCAACCATAAACTGGTGATATTTACACCAACAGCAATTATCAGTGCAACTGATAATACGCCTACAATTTTAAAAAATTGAGGAAGGGTCTTTTCTTTTATTGCCTGTACCAGGTAAGCTATACCAAAGAATAAAACAATAAAAAGTGTATAATAGGTTATCTGCGGATGATTAGCAGTCATCTGCAATGCAAGGAATACCCCTGTCAGCACTCCTCCCCATAGCAATTTTCCACGAAAGCTTAATACAACTCCGGCAATTACAGGTGCCATATAAGCAATAGCATGTGCCTTGGAATTATGTCCGGCTGCCTCTATAATAAAGAAATAGGAGGAAAAGGCAAAAGCAATTGCCCCGGCAATGGAAAGCCAGGGATTCATTCGGAAACCAACTATAAGAAGAAAATAAAATCCGGCTAAGGTCAGAAATAAATATTTTACTGGTGTATGAAGGTTCAATGAAATATATTTGTCAACATAACGAAATAAGTTGGAAGAATACACAGTACTGATCAGGTATGCCGGCATTCCCCCAAACATACTATTTGTCCACAAAGGTTCTTCATGATGTTCAGCTCTGAAATCTACAATTTCTTTTGACATCCCCCTGAAATGAATGTTATCACCCTGTCGCAGAACTTTCCCTTCCAGGGCAGGAGTGAAATAAGCAAAAGAGATAACAATAAAAATAATCAGGGCTGTAATATGGGGATATAATGTCCGGAACCAATAATTTTCCATTTTTAATCTGTTTTAATTACTTGTCAAGATCTTCAAAATCCACATAATCCCCATTATCCTTACTTATAATCTTTTTGTTTTTTGGTGCATAATCAATATTCACCTCCCCTTCTTTTTTCTTTTGCTGTTTTTCATTCATCCTGGTATTAAAAGAGGATTTATTAAGGCCCCTATAAACCATATAAACCCAGGTAAAGAATTTAATGGAATAATAGATTAAGGCAAATATTAACAGCGTTCTGAGTAATCCAACAATCATGAGATATTCTTATTTTATAATTCGCGAATTTACGTAAAAATTTAATTAGAGTCTATCCATAAAGTCAGGAGATTGAAACAGGAAGTCCGGGCATAAGTTAAAGCCCTGGCTTCAGGCCTTATAAATTTCAATATAAACACCTATTTTACTTGGCGTTAAGTCTGCTTAAACAGTTTAAATATTCAACTTACTGCACAGCATAATTGTAAAGGAAGTTATCCTCACCCCCAACAATTAAATTGAACTTACTTGTAGAATTCTTAAACCTGCCTATTGAAAAAGCCGTCTGTCCTGATAAAGGAAAATCTTTATATAAGGTCCCATCCTTATTAAATAAATAAATTTTATGACCGAAGGAGGCGACAACTCCAATTTTCAGATTATTGGAAGCAAAACGATAGATAGCAGGTTTATTGCTTATTTTACCAGGAAATTTGTATGAAAACCGCTGTTTACCACTTGAATTAAAAACCTGTAGCTCTTGCTGATCAAGAAAAATAAACTCCTTTTTTCCATCACCATCCAAATCACGGTATTCAAAATAATGCTCAGGACTAAATTCTCCAGGATTCATTTTCTTTACTTTTCCATCCAAACCAATAAAATAAACCGTTCCATCGCTCCCTGTAGTTACAAACCTGCTTGCAGAAGTTGATTTGTCAAGAAAAATCTCCTGATGAACGGGTCTCCGGATACTTGCAGGGACATTTATCCTGTCTCTTCCCTTTCTGTTTAATATGTATAACTTAAATTTATCCGAAACAAGAATATAATCCTTCCTATTTATCCTGAAATGATAAACCGGTGTAGAGACAACACTTTCCAACCTGGGTGAATTCCAGCCTTTTACTAATTTCCCTTCCTTTGTAAACAAATATATTTTCTTATCCTTTCCTGCAATGCAAATTCGATAATCCAGATTATTATCATAATCAAAAACTGCTAAGCCATTGCTAGCTTCTGTCCTGAGTTTAATTGGATAATTTTCTACATTATTACCATTTCTGTCAATCAAATAGATATTACTTTTTGTATTAAAAAGATATTGAAATTTCTTATTTTTATAAAAGTCAATTTGAAAAACTTCACTCATTATTTTCTCAGGCAGATTAATTTTCCATAATACCCTACCCAGGGAATTGATCAGATAAATATTATTTCTTTCATCCTGAATAAATATCTCCTTATCTCCATTGGTATGGTTTTTTACAAGTATTGGCTTCGACCTGAGTGTGGTATCAAGTAGGCTTTCCCATCGTGTTTCCAATACTTCTTTAAACTCAGGCTGATATTTCAAATAAATATTGTTATAGATCATTCTGTTTTCATTACTAAACTGAAAACCTATGGCTTGAAGTTTTTGAAATACTTTAATATTTGATTTCAGCCCTCTGTAATATTCTTCATTTAAATATGAGCCATAAAGGCCAGTTGATCGTGGAATATTTAAATAAAAATAAAAATTAGACCTGTCAGACAAGGATGTTTTAAATTTACGGTAATCCAGTTCATTCGATAAAGTTTTTTGAAGAAGATTATCATAAATAAATGAAGATAAGGATCGTACAGAGCTGCCAAAAACCATATAACCATCCAGAAAAGTAACAAACTGATGTGTTGACCCTCCAAAAATATCACCAAAAAGCAGCTCCGGCAATGTTTTAACAGGAAGCTTGAATATCGGAAAACGTGTTTCTGTATCCAGGTCAATACTCAATATATACTTATCAATCTCAAATTCATTTTTCTTACAGTACTCAACAATGGAGCCGGCCAATTGTTCGCTTGCCCTGGTCATACTTTTCAATCCAAAAATCACATATGAATTCCGTGTACCTGAATTATTCTTAACAGCAGGATAGGCAATGCCTACTTCATTATCTAACAGTGGTAAAATCAGACCGGGAAGGTTTGAACCCCACTTTGTACCGGCCTTTTTCAGTTTATCATCAAATGATTTTAATTGATTTATCCCTTTCAGATAAGCTTTATAAGCCTTGAAGAATTTATCAAAATTACTTAGTCCTAAAACTGCATACGATACAATATTTGCCGGCAATATCTGATCAATGGAAGATTTTTGTGGAAATTGATCTTCAAAAATATTTGAATAAAAATTTAATGAATCATCAGTATAGGTAAATCCGTTTAAAAGTAATTCATCCTTTTTAAAATTGATATCAAGTTCAGCCCAGGATGAAAACGATTTAATAGAATAAATTTTATTTTTATGCTCAGGATTAGTTAAAACCGAAAGGAACCGTGGTAATTGAGCAAAGTTAATGTATAAGTTTCCATCAACTTTTTCCCCAGCGGTATGCTTCACTTCCGAAAAGCCTTTTTGGTCTAATATGCAGTTGCTTACATCCAACTGCCGTATTGCAGATTCAACCAAAATTGAAGAAGTACTTACAGCAACTATTCCCTTATAACTTGAAAAAGAAATGCTAAACTTTGACCTCCTCTCAGTCATTTCATAGATCCTGATTTTTTGATAGGCCCGTTCTCTTATATCCCAGGATTCAGAAAAAGTTTTTTTAACTACATTCTGCAATGAGCTAAAACCAGAACTTTCTTTCAGCCGGCACAGAAATAAAAGTCGTGGATCTTCTTTACCAATATTATGAACCGAAACCAGTACAGACTTTTGATTTATCAATGCATTTAAGGATTGAGCTTTATTCAGAATTGAATCGGCTTTATGTAAAGCATTGCCTACGTTTTGAATTTCCTTAAAATTACTCAGCTCTTTCCAAATCAGACTATTCTCTCGTAGCTGGTAAATAAAATTATGGAAATCTTTTACTTCAATCAAAAAAGAAGCATCCAGGGGCACAGCATGGTATATATCCTCCTTAGGTTCAAATTTCCCCTTCAGTAAAAAATACCCAATAGCCAAAGTCCCTGCAATTACCAGTACAAATGAAATAATCCAGAGTTTTTTCATCTTAAATATTTCAATTCAATTTTCAATTTTCAAAATTAAAAAATTAACCCGGAAAATTCAGTAATTTTCTACGATTAAGTTCCACTAATAGATTTGGCTGTTTTACAAACGCCCAAATTTGACTGTCTCTAAATCGGGGTTTCTAGCTTTACATCCCACTATCCATAACATATTCATGCAATGCACTATGTTCTTGCATGAGCCACAAAGTGCTCAGCGAAGCTAATAATGCGGGTTAACCCGGTTAATCCATAAGATTTTATATAAGCACAAAGGAAATTGAGACTTTTTTTATATTGTGATAAAATCTATATTTTTGGAATGGTTTTTGCTGTAATTTATAGCTTCAAATAACGATTTTAATGAGATCGATCTGTTTTACTATTTTTTTCAGCTTCATTTGGACATTAAATCCATTTTCCAGTCTTGCCCAAACTATTCAAGTCAGGGAAATGGATACCGGAAAGCCCATATATGATGTTGCTATATATAATTTTGAAAAAAACAGGTCTGTCCTGTCTGATGAAAATGGAAAGGCAGATATAAGTATTTTCACGATTAATGATAGCCTGTATTTTCAACATCCTTCATTTTTGAGGGTGGTTTTTTCCATGGATGAAATAAAAAAGATGAATAACATTATTCCTCTTGAGCATGAAGTAAGAATGCTTACTGAATTTGTTATTTCTGCCAGGCGCTGGGAAGAAGATAAAAGTGAAGTTCCAAATAAAATCAAACCTATAACTGCTAAAGAGATAGAATTTAACAATCCGCAAACCGCTGCAGATTTGTTAATGATCTCAAATGCTGTTTTTCTACAAAAAAGCCAGCTGGGAGGGGGAAGTCCTATGATCAGAGGGTTTGCTGCAAATTCTATTTTACTAATGGTTGATGGGGTGCGCTTAAATAATGCTATTTACAGGAGTGGAAATCTTCAAAATGTGATTTCCCTGGATGCGAATATTGTAAATCATTCGGAAATTATTTACGGTCCAGGATCTGTAGTTTATGGTAGTGATGCCCTTGGGGGAGTTGTTGACTTCCATTTAGAAGCCCCGGTATTATCTACCACCCCTGGTAAATTTCAATTTTCAATAAATGCCGGTACCAGATATTCTACTGCTTACCATGAAAAAATGGGGCATTTTGATATTAATGCCGGTTTTCAAAAATGGGCTTTTCTAAGCAGTATAAGCTACAGTGATTATGATGATTTAATTATGGGAAGTCATGGACATCCATCCTATCAGCGACCAGAGTATGTAGAAAGAATAGAAAACAAAGATTCCGTATTAAATAACCCAAATCCAAATCGCCAGATGTTTAGTGGTTTTTCCCAGCTAAATCTTATGCAAAAAATTCTGTTTACTCCAAGTGAAAAATTAAATCTGACCTATGCTTTTCATTATTCAAAATCATCAGATGTTCCCCGCTACGACAGATTAATACAATATAAAAATAACCAGCTTAAATATGCTGAATGGTATTATGGGCCAACAAAATGGATGATGCATTCATTTACATTAGAATCTTCAAAAAAAATGTTTTTCTCAGATAATACCCGGATTATCCTGGCATATCAAGATTATGAGGAAAGCAGGCATGACAGAAATTTAAAACATACATCTCTACGTCATCGCACAGAAGATGTTGATATCTATTCAATTAGTATTGATCTTTATAAAAACTTTTTAAAGAAACACACTTTCTATTATGGCATTGAATCTGTATATAATAATGTTTCATCAGTAGCATTTACTGAAGACATAAACACCGGTGTCAATACTCCGTCTGCACCACGTTATCCTGATGGTAGAAATGACTATATGAATGCTGCTGCATACACTTCTGTAAAACTAAATATTGGGAAAAAGATCACACTTGATGCAGGAGCCCGTTATACATATACCTATTTACATTCCACCATCATTGATAATTCATTTTATTATTTCCCCTTTACTGAAATTAAAAACTCCAACGACGCATTCAATGGTTCTCTTGGAATTGTAATACGGCCATGGAAAGGATCTCAGATAAATGTAAACTTATCTTCCGGCTTCAGGGCACCAAACCTTGATGATATGGCCAAAGTATTTGACTCGGAACCGGGTAATATCATAGTTCCTAATGAAAACCTGGAGCCCGAATATTCAAATAACCTGGACCTGGGTTTTTTGCAGGACTTCAATCATAAATTTAATTTTGAGATAACAGGTTTCTATACATTGTTAAAAGATGCCTTGGTCAGAAGGCCAGGTACTTTTAACGGACAAGAATATATGCTTTATGATGGAGGATTTAATCAGGTTTATTCACTTACCAATGCCAGTGAAGCAAGGCTTTATGGTGGAAGTATTTTTCTGAATGCAAAACTTTCCTCTTTATTTTCTATCACAACTGATTTCACTTATATGAAGGGTGAAGATATTGATGGTTTCCCTGTAAGGCATATTCCTCCGTTTTATGGTGGGCTGCATTTAATAGCTGAGAAAAAAAGATGGAGAGGCGATTTCTACATGCTTTATAATGGAGAAATTTCTAATGAAAATCTTGCTCCCGAAGAGCAATCAAAAATATATATGTATGAAATGGATGACAACGGAAATCCATTCTCGCCGGCATGGTACACTATAAATTTTAAAGCTTCTGCAGGAATTGGCAAAATTTTTACATTTCAGGCAGGTGTAGAGAACATTTTGGATCATCGCTATCGTCCATATTCTTCAGGGATTGTTGCGCCTGGCAGAAACTTTTACATTTCTTTAAAGATTGCTATTTCCTAGCCATTTTTCGATATTATTAACTTGAGTTTTTAACTAATTTAATTTTTTTAAATTAGCCGGATAAAATTCAAATAAACAAATGAATAATAAAAGATCTTCAGAAAAAGCAATTATTTGGGATTGGAATGGAACGCTATTGGATGATCTGGATATTTGTATTAGCGGCATCAATACATACCTCGAAAAAAGAAACCTTAGCTTAATGACAAGGGAAACCTACCGGAATATTTTTGATTTTCCCATTAAAGATTATTACAGTAAAATTGGTTTTGATTTTGAAAAAGAAGATTTTGGGGAACTTTCTGTAAAATTTCTTGAAACCTATTTTAATAACTTTAATCAAACCCATCTTTTTAATCATGTTCCTGAAATATTAGAAGAATTACAGAAAAAAGGGTTCAGGCATTATATCCTGTCAGCAATGGGACAGGATGCCCTGGAAAATTCACTAAGAAAATTTGGTATTGAGAAGTATTTTGTAGCTATACAGGGTGCCAGTGACATTTTAGCAAAAGGAAAACTGGATTACGGGAAAGAATTATTTATAAAAGAAAAACTGGTTCCGGAGCACACATGTTTTATTGGTGACAGCCTGCATGATAAAGAAGTTGCCGATCAGCTGAACATTTCCTGTATCCTTATTTCAGCTGGGCATCAAAGTCATGAAAGGCTAATGATAAATAATAATATGGTTGTTAAAAATATAGAGGAAGCTGCCCGGGAAATACCAAAGATACTGTAAATCCCGGGATCTGACAGGATAACAGCTATATCAATTGATAATTGAAGCCTTATTGGAATAATGTTGGTTAAGGGTCTGCCAAAAACTTTGGCACAGATTTTGTACAATACATAGCACAGACAATCTTCAATATATACTTGAGTCATTCAGGTCAGCCAGGAAAGAACTTCCTGGCTTTATTTTTTTTCAAAATTCCTTTAAAAACCCTGGTTAAAAAGGCTTAAATCCTATAATCTCACGCACTTCCTTAATTGTTTTAGCGGCACTGGCCCTTGCTTGTTCCGCTCCTCTGTTCACTACTTTTCGTAAATATGCATTATCAGCCGAAATGGAAAGGATTCTTTCACGGAATGGACTGGTAAAGCTGATAATATCCTCTGCCAGCTGCTTTTTCATATCACCATACCTTATTTCACACTGATTGTATTTTTCTAAAAAGTAAGCATGTGTTGATGGTTCTGAGACAACCTCCATTATTTTAAATAAGTTGCTTATAGGTTCTGGTAATTTTTGATTCTTCTCAACCGGGCCACTATCAGTTACAGCACGCATTACTTTTTTTCTAATTGCTTCAGGTGAGTCTGATAAATAGATACCATTCCCTTCTGATTTACCCATTTTCCCTGAACCATCAAGACCGGGAATCTTCACCAATTCTTCACCAAAATTATAAGCCGTAGGCTCTGGGAAATAATCCACATTGTACATGTGATTAAACCTTTTGGCAAATTTACGTGTCATTTCCAGGTTTTGTTCCTGATCCTTTCCTACCGGAACTTTATTTGCCTTATGTATTATGATATCTACTGCCATTAAAACCGGGTAAGTTAATAAGCCGGCATTTACATTATCCGGTTGCAACCTTACTTTATCTTTAAAGGATGTAGTTCTTTCAAGTTCCCCTACATAAGCATTCATATTCAGCAGCAGGTACAATTCCGTAACTTCCGGAACATCACTTTGTAGAAATAGGGTGGAAACTTCCGGGTCAAGTCCACATGCAAGGTATTCGGAAAGTACCTGTTTCACATTCCCATGAAGATCTGCCGGAGTAGGATGAGTGGTAAGTGAATGATAATCTGCAATAAAAAAATAACAATTATTCTGATGTTGCATTTTTACAAAATTTCTCAATGCTCCAAAATAATTACCAAGATGAAGCTTTCCTGTAGATCTAATACCACTAACAACCGTTTCCATATTAATCTTTATATATACTCAATATTAAATTTCTTAAATCTCTGCAAAAGTACAAATAGTTACCAAGTTTTAGGCCTCTCTTTAATATCGATTTTAACAATTATGCAATTATACATTCTATCTGCTACTAAAATTGTACTTTTGTGCCTAAATAGTCCTTATGTTTGTAATGTGTAATGCATAAGTTTCTGCCCACTTATTAACTTAGTAGGCAAAACTTAATAATATAAACTTATGCAACAGCAAACTTACAAATTAGATTTTAAAGGTAAAAACATCTATACAGGAATAGATGCCCATTTAAAAAGTTGGAGTCTGTCTATAAACTCGGTGTCTGATTCAGAAAGTTAGCTATCAAGGTGTTACACTGAGTACACCGAAGTGCTTGTGAAGTCAAAAAAAGCGGAGTTTACTGGTGTAATCGAGCATTTTTTTGACAAATGTAACAGCCTGCCCCGATTTTTCGGGGAAGATAGCGGACTTTATGGACAGACACTAAATAAAACTTAGAACCATGGAATCTACCAGACAAAAAAAGTTAGGCAGGATGATCCAAAAGGAGATGGCTTCCATCTTCCAAAAAGAATCCAGAAATTTATTTGCCGGAAAAATGATTTCGGTTACAGTTGCTCATGTATCTCCGGATCTTGGAATTGCTAAAATTTATCTTAGTATTTTCCCGGAAACTGATAACCAGGAGTTTCTTGAATATATAAAAAATAAAAGTAAAATTTTAAGAAATGAACTGGCCAAAAGAATTCGTTATCAGGTAAAGTCTATTCCGGAACTTGTATTTTTTATTGATGATTCTCTCGATTACATCAAGAATATTGAAAATATTTTAAATGATAAATAATTAAAATTATTTACGTGAAATACGATCCTGTAAAAAAAAGCCTCGGAAAAGTTTTCAACAAAACTCCATATACCCGCATCTTATTTTATAAACTCCTTGATCTTCTTCTTTTAAGAACCTGGCACATTAAAAAAGAACTGAAGAAACTAAGAAAAACGATTGGGGCTAATGCAAATGTTCTGGATGCTGGTGCAGGCTTTGGACAATACACCTATTATTTGTCAAACCTTTCGAAAGAATGGAAGGTACTTGGCATAGACATTAAAAAAGAGCAGATTGATGATTGCAATCTCTTTTTTACAAAGATCAATATAGGAAACAGGGTGAAATTTAAATTTGCAGATTTAACTAAATTTGAAAGATCAGATGAATTTAATCTCATTCTTTCCGTAGATGTAATGGAACATATTGAAGATGATGAAAAAGTTTTTAAAAATATGTATAAGTCGCTGATACCGGGTGGTACTTTGTTGATATCAACTCCTTCGGACAAGGGTGGTTCGGACGTTCATCATGATCATGGAGATTCGTTTATCGATGAGCATGTAAGAGACGGATATTCCATAAAAGACATTGAAAACAAACTGAAATCTGCAGGATTTTCAAAAATTACCTCCTACTATTCATATGGTAAACCCGGAATGCTCTCCTGGAAGCTTTCCATGAAATATCCTATTATTTTGTTAAACTTCAGCAAATTGTTCTTTATTTTACTACCCTTTTACTACATTATCTTTTTCCCCTTAAGCCTAATTTTGAATTTTATGGATGTTCATAAGTTTCATCCGTCAGGTACTGGTCTTATTGTAAGGGCAGAAAAATAATTCTATCTTTGCCCAGCTTTTTTTAAAAAATACCTGAAAGGTATCTGTAGTTTAATTGACAGAACAACTTGCCATATCGGCAGGGAAGTGCGGGTTAAAGTCCTGTCGGAGACCTTTCTTTATTTCTGATTTATTTAAAAAATAATTTGCTTTTAAATGGCATTTGCTTTTATAAATTCGCAGATGTAACTTAGCCACCTGTTAATTATCAGAAATTGAACTTCCCATTTTTCATAGCAAAAAGATATTTGTTTGCGAAAAAATCGCAAAATACCATTAACCTGATCTCTGCGATCTCTGTTTTTGGTGTAACTGTTGGAACTATGGCACTTATTGTAGTTCTCTCGGTTTTTAATGGCTTTGATACCCTGGTTCACTCTCTGTTTAACTCCTTCAATCCCGACCTTAAAATTACCATCCAGGAAGGAAAAAAGTTTTCTGCGAATTTACCCTCTGTCCAAAAATTAAAAAATTTACCGGGAGTGATTTACTTTACAGAAGTAGTTGAAGAAAATGCCCTGCTTAAATATGGTAAAAAACAATACATTGCAACTATTAAAGGGGTAAGTAAAGATTTTGTAAAAATGAGTGGCATAGATACCATGATTATTGACGGCAAATTCACACTCAGACAGGGTAAAAATGAATATGCTATTGTTGGGCAAGGCATTGCTTCAAGGCTTTCCATTGGACTTAACTTTGTTAATCCAATTATTGCTTATGTACCCAAGCGAACCGGCAAGGTTTCCTTAAATCCTGAAAAAGCTTTTAACCGCAGGTATATTTTCCCTTCCGGAGTTTTTGCAATACAACAGGATTTTGATACTAAATACATGATTGTTCCAATTGATTTTGCCCGTAAACTTTTGGATTATACAACAGAGGTGAATTCTTTGGAGCTAAAAATTGATCCTTCCTATGATATTGATGATATCCAAAAACAGGCAAAAGCTATCCTGGGCCAGGATTTCGAAGTTAAAAACCGGTTTGAACAGGAAGAGCTTCTGTATAAAATTATGAAAACTGAAAAGTGGGCAATCTTTTTCATCCTGACATTTATTTTAATTGTAGCCTCATTCAATATAATTGGTTCGCTAACAATGCTTATTATTGAAAAGAAAAAGGATATTTCTATTTTAAGAAGCATGGG
>JAOZKQ010000143.1 GCA_029935275.1 Bacteroidales bacterium
AATGGAATTTCCAGACCTTTCATTGCAGTGCAAATAGCAGTTGCTGCCAGTCGGGTATTGTCAATTCTAAAAGTATGTAGCCGGGCTCCCTCAACCAGGATCCTCTCAATTGTTTGCAATTCTTCCTTATCATATCTTTCCCGGATTTTTTCAATAAAATCAAAATGGGAAAGGTCAGAGCTAAAAACAGCATTATAATAATTCGAAAGTCTTTTAAGCACCTTCATTCTCACCAGAATGTAGTTCTTCAACCTGGACCTTGGATCCTTATACAGAATTAAAACTTCCTGCAACGATTTTTTCAAAAGTTCTGCTTCATGAACAACAACCGCTTCAAATATTTCTTCTTTACTTTTAAAGTAATAATACAAAGAACTTTTACCCATATTAAAGGCCGAGGCAATATCCTCCATTGTAGTTTTTTTATAACCGAACCTGGAAAATATAGAAGCAGCAACTTCAATAATATCCTGCTTTACTTTATTTCTATTCTTCATATCATTCTTAAACTATTTAGGGTTTGCTGAGAAAGTCTGTGGCACATTAGATACAAGGCGGCAAGGCGAAGCTGTATAGTAAATCCTGCGATGCCGAAGCCAACGAAGTAGATGATGTGTCAGAGGCTAACATAAAAATGCAAGGTTTTTTGTTCTTTTAATAAAAATGTTTATACTTTGAATGGCTATATTCTACGTAATAGTTTCTATTTTAATTAGTTATGTGTTTTTCAGCAAACCCTATTTATCACAAATTTACTCTATTATACGCAAGTCCACCTGCTTTTTAGGAAGATTTACCCTTGCGATTTCTACTCTAAGAGAATCTCCAAGCTGATAACTCTTCCTTGAACGACGACCTATAAGCTGGAAATTTTCTTCATCAAACTCATAATAATCACCATCTAAATCCCTGATGGGCACCAGTCCTTCACATTTGTTTTCTTCAATCTCTACAAACAATCCCCAACCTGTCACACCGGAAATAATTCCGGTAAATGCCTGTCCGATCTTATCTGCAAGAAACTCAACCTGTTTAAATTTTATAGAAGCTCTTTCTGCATCTGCTGCCCTCTTCTCCATGTCAGAACTATGTTTACATCCCTCTTCCAGTTTCTCCTTCTCCTTAAACTTCTGTCCATCCAGATATTGAGCAATCAGCCTGTGCACCATCATATCGGGATATCGCCGGATGGGCGAAGTAAAATGCGTATAATAATCAAAACCAAGTCCGTAATGTCCAATGTTATGAGGAGAATAAACAGCTTTTGCCATGGCACGAACTGCCAATGTCTCAATTATATTCTGCTCTCTTTTCCCCTGAACATCTTTTAAAACCCTGTTCATTTCAAACGAAATGTTTTTTAAATTAGAAGCATTCATCCTGTGGCCAAATCTCCCTGCAATTCTGGCAAATGACTCAAGTTTCTCAGAATTTGGTTTATCATGAATCCGATAAACAAAAGTTCTGGAGTTATTTAGTAAAGCACCTCTATTCTCCTTTTTCCTTCCAACTAACTCAGCAACTTTTTTATTAGCCAGAAGCATAAACTCTTCTACCAGTTTATTTGAGTCCTTACTCTCCTTGAAGAATACACCCAAAGGAGTTCCCTTTTCATCTATATTAAACTTCACTTCCACTCTTTCAAACTCAAAGGAACCCTTTTTAAATCGTTCCTTCCTGAGTAGCTGAGCAATTTCATTTGCCTTCAGTATTTCTTCAGCAAAGTCACCTTTCCCTGTCTCAATTATTTGCTGGGCTTCATCATAGGTAAACCTTCTGTCAGATAGAATAATGGTACGACCAAACCAGGAATTAACAATTCGTGCTTCCTTATTCATTTCAAAGACAGCTGAGAAACACAGTTTTTCTTCATTGGGCCTGAGAGAACAAATCTGGTTAGATAATCTTTCCGGAAGCATTGGAACTACCCTATCCACCAGATATACCGAAGTCCCCCTGTCATAAGCTTCTTTATCGAGCAGTGAGCCCGGAGTTACATAATGCGTCACATCTGCAATATGCACACCAAATTCCCAATTTCCATTTTCCAGTTTACGGGTTGAGATAGCATCATCAAAATCCTTTGCATCATCAGGATCAATGGTAAAAGTGGTTACTTTTTTAAAATCTTTTCGCCCTGAAAGATCTTTTGATGTGATTTTGTCAGAGATATTCTCCGATGCCTTTATTATCTCATCACTAAACCGGTAGGGTAATTCATATTCTGCCAGGATCGCATGGATTTCTACCTCATGTTGTCCCGGATCGCCTAATACTTCCAAAACTTCCCCCAATGGATTCTTTACATTAGCTGGCCAGTCGTTTATCCGGGCAATTACTTTTTGACCATTCTTTGCTTTGTTGAATTTACCCTGAGGTATAAAAATATCATAGGGCATTTGTTTCTTTTCAGAAACAACAAAAGCATAATTTCCGGTAATCTGAATGATCCCTACAAAAGTTTTTCTGGATCGTTCCAGTATTTCAACAATCTCACCTTCCTGGCGATGATGTCGTTTATATGCGGCATAGAGTAATACCTTCACCACATCTCCATGTAAGGCATGATATAAATTTGCCTGAGGAATAAAAATGTCCTCTGTTAAGGAATCTACGATTATATATGCCGAACCATGTGCTGTAAGGTCAACCGTTCCAACAACAAATCCCCCCTTTCTTCTCAGTTTAAACTTTCCGGAATATACCTCAGTAAGATTTTCCTTCTCCAACAGATCATACAGTATCCTTAATACCTGTTTACGTGATTGTTTGTCTTTTATCCCAAGTCTCCCTGAGATTTGTTTATAATTAAAATTTTTCGTTGGGTTATTTGTAAAAATTCCCAATATCTGATTTGGCAGGTCTTTAATTTCTTTGCCTGCTTTATTAATTTTTTTCTTTTTTATCATTATTATGTTTTAAAAAACAGCCTTTGCTATCTGCTGTATATTGTCAGGCCTGCCCATTGTATAATAATGAACAGCCGGAATATCAGCGGTCACCAACTCTTTCGATTGTTGAATGGCCCACTCTACCCCAACCTGCCTGACCTGTGTATTATCTTTACATTTAATTACCTCTTTTACAAGTGCCTCGGGAATATCAATATTAAAGGTTTTTGACAAAAAATTCAACTGTCGATAAGTCGCCAGTGGTTTAATTCCGGGGATTATGGGCACATCTATATCTTCATTCCTGCAAAGTTTAACAAATTTGAAAAACTTCTCATTGTCAAAAAACATTTGAGTTACTATAAATTCTGCACCCGCTTCAACCTTCTTTTTAAGAAAATGTATGTCCGATCTCATATTGGGTGCTTCCGGATGCTTTTCCGGATAGCCGGCTATCCCAATTGTAAAATCAGTAGGCGATTTTTGTTCAAGCTCTTCATCCAGATAAACTCCTTTATTCAGGGCAACAATTTGTTCAATCAAACCCAGGGAATATTGATGGCCTCCTTCCTCAGGAATGAAGTTTTTTGAACCACTTTGCGGATCACCCCGTACCGCAAGAATATTTTTAATACCAAGAAAATTAAGATCAAGTAAGGCATTTTCTGTTTCTTCCCTGGTAAAGCCACCGCAGATCATATGTGGTATTACCGCTACTTTATATTTTGATTTAATGGCAGCAGAAATAGCCACTGTACCCGGCCTTTTCCAGATTATCTTTTTTTCCAAAAGGTTATTCCCGGCATTTCTGTAAACTACTTCTTCCTGATGATAGGTAATATTTATATATGGAGGTTTAAATTCCATTAATGGATCAATTGCTGAATAAATTGCATCCATATTCTGTCCCTTTAAAGGAGGTAGGAGTTCAAATGAAAAATGTGTTTTTTCTGGTTTTTTTAACAGTTCTATAAGTCTGGTACTCATATTATACTATTTATTATCTGTCCATAAAGTTTGCTATCTTTGCTATACTCGTCATTAATACCACTTATCCATATTGATCAGTGATTTTATTTAATTTTAGATTTCATTTGTTCTCAAGTCCAATTATATTGTTTAAAATATCTAATTAAAAAATGAATATATAAACTTCCCTATATTGCGGCACAGCATAAAATAAGTGTTCTGAATGTCTTTCTGGTTGTGCCGCTAATCCACTTTTACTCCATTACCCAGGGCGTTGCCCTGGGCTAAAATATTTTGCCCTTTCAGGGCTCTAATTTTATTCTTTACATATATTTTCCCTTGTTTATTTAGTTCTATAATTAACCCTGGTATTTTGTTGTAAATAACTAAAATGTAATCCCCCTATATAATCGCTAATCAACCGGAACTCCTGATATTCAAGTCTGGAAAACCTTTGTCCGCCATACTTTGTACCAAGGAAAGCGAGGCTTGAATTTGAACTTTCTATTTTAAATACCCAACTTTATTGATAGATTATATTTTATAATTATTTATAATTCAGCGAATAAGCCAGTAATTTTTCTGCATTTTCTATACTTATTCCTTTTCTTTCTGCATAATCAACAAGCTGATCCTTTGATATTTTACCCACATCAAAATAGCGAGATTCAGGATGAGCAAATATATGGGCACATACAGTAGCTGCAGGAAACATCGAGTAGTTCTCTGTAATTCTCATTCCTGTATGCTTTTCAATCTTCAAAAAATCAAAAACTTTTTCTTTTTCTGAATGATCAGGACATGCCGGATAACCAAATGCTGGCCTTATTCCCTGATACCTGGCCATTAACATATCATCCAGAGATAGTTCTTCATCTGTACTAAACCCCCAGTAGTAATTACGGACCCTTTCATGCAGCAATTCAGCATAAGCTTCGGCCAGTCTGTCGGCAATAGCTTTTACCATTATAATGGAATAATCATCATATTCCTTTTCAAAAATTTCAATATAATGATCCAGTCCTATTCCTGCAGTTACTGAAAAAACAGCATGATAATCTTTAACTTTTGTTTCAGAAGGTGCTACAAAATCAGCTAATGACAAATAACTATTTTCAGATTTCCGCTGAGTCTGCTGTCTGAGCTGGTTTAACCTGCAAACAATTTTATTGCGTGATTCATCCTCATACAAAAGAATATCATCACCATCTGAATTTGCAGGAAAGATTCCCAATACAGCTTCTGCAGTAAGTATATCCTCTTCAATAATACGATCCAACATTTGTTGTGCATCATTATACAATTTTCTTGCTTCTTTCCCCCTGTCTTCCTTATCCAGTATCTCCGGGAATTTTCCTTTCATTTCCCATACATGAAAAAAGAAAGTCCAGTCAATATATTTCCTGATTTCAGACAGGCTGGCCTTTTTAAGCACTTTTACACCTTCAAAACCTGGTTTAACAGGAGTATAATTTCTCCAGTCAGGTTTTTGTTTATTAATCCGGGCTTCTTCCAATGACACAAAGCTTTTCTTAATCCCTTTATTCATATCTCTCAAGTCATTGTATCTTTTATCCACCTCTTTCAGGAACTTCTTCTTCTTATTCTTAGAAAGCAAATCGCTAACTACCTGGACACTTCTTGATGCATCCTGTACATAAACAGTTCCCCTTGAATAATGTGGTTGAATTTTTACCGCTGTGTGCAAAATGGATGTAGTAGCCCCTCCGATAAGCAAAGGGAGCTTACATTCTTCCCTTTCCATTTCTTTCGCCACATGCACCATTTCTTCCAGTGAGGGTGTGATTAATCCGCTTAATCCAATAATATC
>JAOZKQ010000144.1 GCA_029935275.1 Bacteroidales bacterium
TTCAATCACATGCACTGCATTTTTTCCATTTAGCCTCTCCCGATATGCTTTTTGGCATTGAAGCAGATCCAAATATAAGAAATATCATTGGAGTAGCCCTGGAACATAAAGATCTTGCAGTACAAGGTGTTATGATGCGTAAATTTGGCCAGGAAGTTATTCAGGCCACAGCAGGAAAAAAGATTCATGGTACCGGAGCTATCCCGGGAGGAATGAATAAAAGCCTTAGTCCTGAAGAAAGAGATTCTTTTCTTTTAGGCGATGACCCATTAAATGTAGATAAAATGATTGAATGGTCTGTTGGTGCCCTGGATTTTTTCAAATCTTACCATAACACAAACCGGGAACTGGTTGACAACTTTGCAAATTTCCCTTCTTCTCATTTAAGCCTTGTAAGAAAAGATGGTGCTATGGACCTTTATCATGGGGTTTTAAGAGCTGTGGATTCTAAAGGAAACAAGATTTTGCATGATGTGGACTATCAAAAATATTATGAATACATTGGAGAAGAAGTCAGATCCTGGACTTATATGAAATTTCCATTCTTAAAAGAATACGGGAAAAAAGACGGTTGGTACAGAGTAGGCCCACTGGCAAGAATGAATACAGTAGATTTTATCCCTACTCCCTTAGCCCAAAAAGAACATGAAATTTTTAAGGCATACACTAATGGTAAACCAAACGGTATGTCAATGCATATGCATTGGGCCCGGCTTATAGAAATCCTGCATTCAGCTGAAATGATGAAAGAATTACTACAGGACCCTGACATAACAGGTGATAAGCTGGTTATAAAAGGCACAAAACAAAATGAAGGAGTGGGCGTAATTGAAGCACCCCGGGGCACACTTTTCCATCATTATAGAATTAATGAAAATGACCAGATTGATATGTGCAACCTCATAGTTTCAACAACTAATAACAACACACCCATGAACCTGGCCGTTGAATCTGTTGCAAAAAGCTACATGGATGGACATGCGGTAATTTCTGAAGGAATGATGAATGCTGTTGAAGTAGCAATCCGGGCATACGATCCCTGCCTCAGTTGTGCAACTCATGCACTCGGGAAAATGCCTCTTGAAATTAAAGTGTTGGATAAAAAGGGAAATCTGCTTGATGAAAAAAGATCCTAAAAATCTTCAAAAAGCGAATTAAACTTACAGCAAATCCAAGAAAATGAAAAAACAAAAAAAGATTCTCATTTATGGCTATGGTAATCCGGGGAGGCAGGATGACGGCCTGGGAATTGTCTTCTCGGAAGCAATAGAGAAATGGGCAAGTGAAAATAAATTTGATCACATAAGCTGTGACTCGAACTACCAGTTGAATATTGAAGATGCAGAAATAATATCAAATTACGACCTGGTCCTTTTTGCTGATGCATCACAGGAAGATATTGAAGACTATTCAATTACCTCAGTAGAATGTTCCTCTTCGAGGATAGAATTCTCAATGCATGCAGTATCTCCGGCATTTGTTTTAGACTTGTGTAATAAGATATATAATAAATCGCCTGAAACCTATCTTTTACATTTGAAAGGGTATGAATGGGATTTTAAAGAAGGCTTAAGCCCCGAGGCTCAAAATAATTTCAACAAGGCTTTTCTGAAAATTACGAATGCGGTAAAACAACAATCAGATTTCAAAGCTATTGTAAACCCCAAATTAGAAAACAGGGAATTTAAGCTAGTAAACAAATAATCACACCGGTTAAATAAACAATCAGACATTCCTGTTTCAAAAAATTCTTCCACCAACATGGTAGGATTTTTTTATTTTTTCCCAATCTCACACCCTCTACAAGCCCAAAAAGATAATAGCCAAACCACTAATAAGTATAGTAGCCCCGGCCAATGCGTGAGAATACCTTTCCAATTTCCCCAAATGAATAAAGCTGACTCCGTAATAGCCAACTATTACAACAAATATCATTGTTATAATGGTAATAAGCCCAAATATTGCTGTTACAATGAATAAGCCCCAGTAATTATGTTCTGCTGCAGGATACATAAGAATTGGTATAAGTGGTTCGCAAGGGCCTAAAACAAATACGGTAAAAAGTATCCAGGGGGTAATGTTTTTCTTTCTCTCATTTTTCTCCTCTATATGAACATGTGCATGCGCGTTATGATGATTATGCTTATGATCATGATAAGTACCATCCTCATGAACATGAATATGGCTGTGTTTCTTATTTCTGTATGCTTTTCGTAAACCCCAGACAAAATAGGCAAATCCAAATGCAATAAGCAACCAGGCTGCCAGGCTACCTCTCTCCTCTTCAATACCAGTTAGTCTATTAACTCCCAGACCCATGGCAATACCGATGAATCCAAGGAGAACAGAACTAAGAACATGTCCAATTCCACTTGCAAAGGTTACCCAAAGCGTTTTTGTTAAAGACCATTTTCCAGCACGGGACATCACAATAAATGGCAAATAATGATCCGGACCAAATAAGGTATGGAAAAGCGCTATTGATGCAGCAGTAATCGAAAGTAATTGAATTTCTTCAGTCATAAAATTAAAACAGATCAATATAAAACAATAACATCTTACTTCTTATAAAGTTCTTCACGAATATACAATCATTTAATTTAAAATATTTTTTACAACCAAATTGCATAAGTTAATTTCAGAATCAGTTGGTTTGCCTGATAGCTCCATCGGTCAGTTATATCATTTATCATATTATGATTGTAAACTACAAACAAATCCCCTTTTGGGCTAAAAGTCCATCGTAATCGTGAATTCGAACCCAGATTCCTGCTTTCATTATCGTATTGAACAAAAGATGAAAGCTGTAAATCTGAAGAAAAGTTCAATAAAATACGGCCTGCCCAAAGATCCTGAACAAAATCCCCTTCAGGAAGGGAGCCTATATTTCTTTCAAATGAAAGCTCAAAATTCAAAAATGAAAAAGGCCTTAAATTCAATTGCAGCTCAATCTGATCAAGTGTTCCATTATAAAAACCTCCAAACCACCAGGTAAACTCCCCGTTTACCTTTCGCTTACTCGCTGTTTCCAACTCAAGCCTGTAACGCATCCAATGATATGCCCCCGGCTGCAAAATAACACCATCTACTATTTCAAAAGGTTCTTCTAATTGCTCCCCAACCGGCATCACATTAAACTCAAACCGATCTGCACTCTCCAGCCTAAAATGAAATGGAGCAGTAAAATACCGGTAACTTTCCCATTTGTTGGATAAGTCAGTTACTGCACGAAAGGAGGACTCAAAAAAGAATTGCCGGATAAAGCTAATATCAGGCCTTGGCATATAATCTACGCCAAGCCTATACATGTTTACCCCCTTTCGCGGTACAAATCCAAGAGATGGGTCAAAAGCATCTCCAATTCTTTTATATCCGGCATAAATATCCCACAAGTCATTCGGATAATCAATGGAAATACCAAAAGCTGATTTATCGCCAATTAAAGAATCACGGCTATTTATCAAACCCCATACGCCTATCAGAAAATTCTTATCACCTTGCAGGGAGGATGTTTTGTAAGTAAAATCAATCCCACTTGTAAAACTATTGGATCTACCTTGTGGGTCACCAATGGTTGTTAAAAAACCTATTGTTGACTCTTCACCAATATTTTGTTTCACTCTGGCTACTCCAAGGTTTGTCTTTGACACCAAAGACTCAACTTCTCCCATATGCGTAACCAGGCCACTAAAATTGGTATTTCTCACCTTCCCATCCAGCTTACCCCCAACCAAAAGAGGAATTTGCTGTCCTTCGAATAAGCCAATTTTTCGTGAAAAATAAGGAATAACATCATATCCCAATCCAAGTCCAAATTCATAAATATCTGCCCCCTGTAGAAAAAAGTCACGTTTCTCAGGATAGAATAATGGGAATCTGGTTAAATTTGTCCGCCTTGAATCAACCTCTGTTTCTGCAAAATCAGTATTTATTGTCAACTGTCCGGTAATATCCGGAGTAAACCTTTCTGTCAGGTCAAGACTATTGTGCCACTTGGTTTTCAAATCCTCATCTACATTATTACTAAAATTAAGATTGGATGATCCACGTATAATTAATCCAATTCCCAGATTGAAATCAGGTAAATTTGTAAGCAAACCTGCATTACTTGTTTGTCCCAGGCGAATATCCTTGCTTATTGCAGTCCAGCGGTCAATTTCAAGTTTTCGCTGGATTTTACGCTCAATATTGAAACCCCAGTCCTTAAGATTTTTATTGAATGTAAGTGTTTTAACAGGAATACGTATTTCTACTGTCCAACCTTTTTCATTGATCTTTGTTTTCGCACTCCAAACAGCATCCCAATTAGGATTCTCACGTTCACCAAAATAAGATACCAGGGCATCATACCTCGAGCCAAATGGATTTACCGCAAAAATATATCCTGTTCTGCCATCAAGATAGGTATCAAAAACAAACTTCACATAATCCTCTCCTTCAAGCTCAGAATCCCTGGCCTTAGAGTATGCAACAATGTTATCAGGATCGTCTTCATAACAGATAATTCCAAGATAGATGTTACGCTTATCCATTAGAATCTTAACTGTAGTACCCGTAGATGCAGATTCCCCTGTTTCAGGCTCTACCATAGTAAGTACACCAATAGATGTTGCCTGTTTCCATTCATCCTCATCCAACACACCATTTAATAATATTTTTCCAGTAATCTGATAAGCACTAGCCAAAGGTCGTTGCCCCTGTCCGAATATAACTTCAGACAAGATCATTAGCGAGAATATGAATATACTATACTTTAGCCGGATGAATAATTTCATCGATTTTATAATTTCTCTCTTTAACTACCAGATGCAGCATTAGTGATAAAACCTGCAGTTTCCTATACCGGGAAGAAATCCCCAATTTCAGACACCACAAAAGTAGTTGTAAAACTCAATTTATTGGATGTATTATTTAACCAATTTTGCAAGTCCATGCTATTTAGAATTGATTTATTATAATATGTTTTATCCTCCTGCCCACTATAATGCACTGGCAGGGTCATCTCTGGATTAATCTTCTGTACAAGATCAAAAACTGTAAGGCATAAATCATTTTTATTTTTCAACTGTGCCTTAAGGCTCTCAAAATATTCAGGCAAATATGCATAATCAGAAAAAGAAACAAATGGTTCAAAAACAGAATCAATGTCCAGCTTTTGGATAAATTCATTAAGAAATTTAATGCCCTGACCCTCCCCTTTTGAAATACTCCAATGATTTGACCTTGGATATGGAAAGCGATTATTGGCATCCACTACCAGATAATTAACATTTGAAAGCCTTTCATAAGCCCTTTCATTCAATAATGGCAAAAGCACATCTCCGGTAAACAGTACTCTTGATAAGCTGTCAAGATCGTTTTCTATTTCAAACAAAAACATAGCCGAGCCTCCGGCTGAATTCCCATGATATACAGGGAAAGCAGTTACATGCACATTATTTAGCCCATGAATTTCAGTATTTATACCAAATTCAAGCGGATGAAAATCTATTAGTTCCCTGAGATGTGGAATAGTTTTTAAAATTGTTTGCCAGCAATTTTCGGTAGCATATAAAGGATATCTCTGCTTATTATGAAAGCGATAATAGCTCTGAGCAATCCAGTCAATACCTAATATGTGATCAAAATGTGGATGAGTAATAAAAAGTGCATCCGGAATACGGTTATAGCTATTCAACAAAAAAGGAAT
>JAOZKQ010000017.1 GCA_029935275.1 Bacteroidales bacterium
ATGAGCCACCAATTCCAGATGAATGTGAGCCACTAATCTAGGTTTAAAGTGAACCAGTCATTCCAAACAAAAACGACTGTTAATCACAGAATTCTTAATATCTTAACTCTCGGTTTTGTGTGGTTCAGTAGAAGACGGGGAGCTATGCTAAGTTTGCAGCGGGATTAGTGGCTCTGCATATCCGGGATTTACAGTAAATTTCAAGACCTTTAAATCAGTTTAAAATGACTGTAAAAGTGATTAGCTTATCCTTTGTGGAATTTAGCAAAATATCACCATTCATTTTGAGCATTATTTGCTTGCTAAGGCTCAATCCAATGCCAGAGCCTTCATCTTTGGTTGTAAAAAATGGAATAAAAATTTGTTCTCTTATTTCACGAGGAATAGCGGGCCCATTATTGATAATTTCTACTTTGGTTGTATTATTCGTTTGAAGGAGCTTTATTATAATTTCCGGATTTCTGGTATTTCCCAAAATTAGGGCCTCATATGCATTCTTCAATAGGTTAATTAATACTTGCGATAAGAGTTTTTCGTCAGTAATAAACATTAGGTTTTCAGGTATATTTTTTCTCAATGTTATAGTACTAAATCTGGAAAAAGTAGCAGCTGCTAGAAGGTTATCCTCAATTAATGTGGATAAATTCACTTCTTTAAGTTCAGGGGCAGGAAGTTTTGTAAATTTCCGATAATTATTAACAAAGTTCATTAGGCCAAGACTGCGCTCTTCAATTACCCTAAGTCCTTTTACTGTGTTTGTAATTGTTTTAGGTTCAATATCTTTCACACCAATTAGTTTGTTGTTTCTGGTGTAATACTTCGAAATAACTTGCGTTAAGGTAGTGATGGGAGCAATATTATTCATTATTTCATGCGACAACGTGCGAGCCAGCTTAATCCATGCATCTACTTCACCATTATCCAGCTCTTTGGTAATGTCGCTAACCGCCACTAATCTGATTCTCTCTTTTGCGGTCTTTATTGCAGACAAATTGAACAATAGCTTCTGGCCATATTTGTTTTCAAAAATGGCAGATTGTTGATGCCGTTTTTGATTGGGGCGCATGATAAAATCAGGCAAAGCTGTGTCAATTGTTGTCAGTGCATTTATATGATGATAATCGTGTAAATCAGTTAGTCTAACCGCTGCCGGATTAATATTTATTACTCTTCCTGTTTCATTAATTGAAATAAGCCCTGTAGTCGATTGATTAATAACAGAACGAAAGTATTGTTCCTGGATATTAATATCTAGTTTGGTTTGCTTGATTAGATCGTTTAGTCTTTCTATTCCATGATACACATCGTCGATGACTTTGTTGCCTGTATGTGATGGAGCCACCAGCGAGGTGTCTTCATTCTCAATACCCAATAAGAAAAGAGCAATCCATTGATTAATATTATTAAAATATTTGATGATATTTATTACGGCGCCTGTTAATAATATAAGTACGACAAGACAGATATAATAGGATTGCTTTTCAAAGTAAAAAAACGCCATTGCAATCGACAACATAATAATGATAATCAATCTCAATAAAATTGCTGTATAGAATTTTTTATAGGCCATATCCGAAGATAAAAGTGATTATCCCCTTAGATTCCATATTTTTTAAGTTTATTGTAAAGTGTCTGACGGGTAATTCCTAAATTTTTTGCCACGGCGCTCATATTGCCTTTTTCATTGTGTGTTCTGTCAAGTATCATCTCTTTTTCCATTTCTTCAATGGTTATATTTTGCAGGTCTCTTTTTAGATTTTTTGTATGTTCATTTAAAGAAAAACTATCTTCATTCAAAACTTTATCATCAGCTAAAATTACTGCCCTTTCCACTGTATGTTGCAATTCTCTTACATTTCCGGGCCATTTATATTTTAGCAGTTTCCGCATTGCATTTTGATTAATTTTTAATCCATATTTATCATACTTAATGGCGTATTTACTGAGATAAAATTCGGCAATTAACAATATGTCGTTCCCACGATCTCTTAGAGGTGGTAGTTCAATGGTTATAGTATTAATTCGATAGAGTAGATCTTCCCTGAAAAGCCCATCAGAAATCATCGAATTAATATCTTTATTGGTCGCCGTTATCAACCTGATGTCAACAGGAATTTGAATGTTACTTCCTAACTTTATAATGGTTCTGTTTTGCAAGGTGGTGAGCATTTTTGCCTGTAGAGATAAGGATAGGTTTCCAATTTCGTCAAGAAAAAGTGTGCCTTTATTAGCGGCTTCGAACTTACCGATTCGGTCTTCATTTGCATCAGTAAACGAGCCTTTTGTATGGCCAAAAAGCTCGCTTTCAAAAAGAGTTTCGCTTATAGCTCCCATATCCACCGCGAGCATTATTTCCTTATTCCTTTTGGAATATCTATGTATTTCGCCGGCAATAAGTTCTTTCCCCGTCCCATTTTCACCAGTGATAAAAATATTCGCATCTGTAACGGCAACTTTTTTTACCATTTCCATCACTCGCCTCATAGGTTTCGATTGCCCTATAAGCGTTTGCGATGTTGGCTTCAGCTCTTGTTTTAAGGTATGGGTGGCTTTTAATAATGATGCATTTTCAATTTTACTTTTCCTAAGCTTCATGGAAGCGTGTAATGTACTTATCAGTTTATTGTTATCCCACGGTTTTAAAATGAAATCGAACGCACCTTCTTTCACGGCTTTGACTGCTAATTCAATATCGCCGTAAGCGGTAATCATAATTACGCTAATCGTGGAATCGTATTTCTGAATCTGGTGTAACCAATAGATTCCTTCGTTTCCACTATTAATTCCGGCCTTAAAATTCATATCAAGCAATACAACATCTATGTTCCTTTTTTGAATTGTGGAAATCAAATTATTGGGGTTATTAAGAGTGAATACATGATCGAATTCAGTTTGCAGTAACATTTCAAGTGCGGTTAAAACACTCTTATTGTCGTCTAGAATAAGAATATTACTTTTCATATTTTGTAATATTTATAAGTCGATAGACCAATTCTTATCTGTATCTGATTTGATGCGTTGTCTACTGCAAATGTAAGATTTTGTCAATTATATATACAACTACTGTAAAATATTTATACACTTCTTATTGGTTTTTAAATTCCACAGTGTTGTATAGGCCTAATATTCAGATGCATAGAATTTATGGCATAACATTTGGACAAGGGTATTTGCCGTCATATATATTTGTTAAGTATTCTGATGAAAATTATAATAATCAATTGAAAAATATATTTAGAGTACATGAAAACAACTGCGAGTATTACTATTCTGATATTACTATTTATAGCGAATAGCATTTTTTCGCAAGTAGTTACACAAATAGTTAAAGGGAATGTTTTTGATAATGAACCCCAGACCCAATTTATTGGAGTAACTATTGTGATTTTAGATACAGGTTCGATAATAGGGGCAACAACTGATTTAGAGGGAAATTATAAATTAGTACATGTATCTTTAGGTCATTATAATATCCAATTCAGCGATATGGGTTATGATCCGGTAATAGTATCTGAAATATTGGAATGTATGGGCATTTCAGATAAGAAACATGCTGGGATCGCCGATGTATGAAGGATACGTGTATAATTACAAAACCGAGAGTATTCAAGCAATCAAAACTATAATTGTTTACCAATGTTAAGTTATAAAATAGAATTTAAAGGATAAAAAAGAGAAGAATTATAATGAAGAAGAGACAGGATACAAAACCCGACATTGATTATTCAGAAACGATAATAATGATTGATGCTAAATGAATTGTTATTGCATTAATCCTTAAACTCTTTTTCCAAATGATATATTAATATGATAATAATAGAAAAATTAACAAAAGTATTTCGAACAGAGGATGTCGAAACCTTTGCACTAAACAGTGTAGATATTCATGTAAAAAGAGGTGAATTTGTGGCTATTATGGGGCCATCTGGTTGTGGAAAATCAACCTTACTAAATATTATTGGTTTATTAGATAACTCCACTGAAGGATCCTATTTTTTCAATGGGACTGATATTACTAATTTGAAAGAGAAAAGTCGCACCAAGATTCGTAAAGGTAACATTGGCTTTATATTTCAGAGTTTCCATCTTATTGATAAACTTAATGTTTATGATAATATAGAACTTCCTTTATTGTACCTGAAAATGAATGCTTCTGATCGTCGTAAAAGGGTTACAGAAGTATTGACTCGAATGAAAATTGGCCACAGAACAAAACACTTTCCTCAACAACTTTCGGGAGGTCAGCAACAGCGTGTTGCAATAGCAAGGTCGGTAGTGGCAAACCCCGGATTAATCCTGGCCGATGAGCCTACAGGTAACCTCGATTCGAAAAATGGTTTTAAGGTGATGACTCTTTTATCTGAGTTAAATCAGGAAGGATCCACTATTTTAATGGTGACACACTCCGAACGTGATGCCGGCTATGCACACCGTACTATAAATTTACTTGATGGCCATGTAATTACAGAAACGTCAAGTTAGATATATAAAAATCAAGAATTAAAATCGCTAATACCATGATAAAGAATTATTTTAAAATAGCATTTGCAAATCTTATTAGTAATAAGGTGTATTCAGTAATAAGTATTTCCAGCCTTTCTATTGGATTAGCGGTTTGTATATTGCTATTTTTATATGTATCGCGAGAAAGAAGCTATGATCGTTATCACGAGAAAGCAGATAATATTTATAGACTATGCCAGGAAGAACATCCATATCAAGCTCCGGGAGCTGCGAAATTACTGACAGATAATTTACCTGAAATTAAAAACTATGCCCGGATTTTACCGAGAGATAATATCCTTGTTCAACTTGATAATCAAAGATATAAAGAAAATTTTGTCGCATGGACTGATGCTGAGCTATTTCAGATATTCTCTTTTGAGTTTAAAGATGGAAATCCCGGGAATTCACTACAACAACCTGGCACAGCAGTTCTCAATGAGAAAACAGCCCGTAAATATTTTGGTGATGAAAATGCCATCGGTAAAACATTTAAAGTGGGTGGCGAATACGATTATACCGTCGTTGGTGTAATAAAGGATATTCCACAAAATTCGCACTTTACATTTGATTTATTTTTAACACTTGCCGATGGAGATAAGATGTTTAGTGAAGGATGGATGGAGAATTGGGGTTGGAATAACTTTTTAGTGTATTTTGAGATTCAAGATCAGTTTTCAAAGTCTGATTTAGAAGTCAAAATTTCTGAGCTTCTGAAAAATTTCAATAATGCTGATGGTATTATGGAGCAATTTACCTTACAAAACTTAAAAGATATCCACTTATATTCTTCTCATTTCTTAGGCGATATTCAACCACAAAACAGCATTACATATGTACTTATTTTTTCAGCTATCGCTTTATTGATATTGCTAATAGCTACTTTTAATTATGTAAATTTATTAACGGCTAATGCTACTACCCGAGTTACAGAAATTGGGATTAGGAAAACATTTGGAGCTTCTAAATCTCAGTTGGCTATCCAATTTATTTTCGAATCTATGCTTGTGTTTATTATTTCATTTTGCATATCATTGATTCTCCTAAGGTTTAGTATACCGCTATTTAATGAGCTTTCTGAAAAATCATTATCCCTAGCAATCCTTAGCAATTATAAAATACTTTCAAGTCTACTCGGTATGATTTTGCTGGCGAGCATTATAGCCGGTTGGTATCCAGCCTTTGTTTTATCCTCCTATAATCCTGTTAAGATAATGAAATCATCCCAAAGTGGCATTGGTTCAGGATTTCAGATCAAGAAAATTTTAGTGGGTGCTCAGTTTACAATTGTTATTATATTAATCTCCAGTGCCATTGTTATGTCTCGTCAAATTAACTTTCTTCAGGACAAAGAATTGGGTTTTGAAAAGGAAGCAGTACTAACAGCAATATTTGATTTTGGTGATGAGGCAAAGTTCAATACCTTAAAGCAGGCTCTGCTCGAACAAAGTTTTGTTTCCAATGTTTCTACCGCCAGTCGTATACCTTCTGGTGACCTCGGTAATCAAGGCACTGTTGTGCCTGAGGGTCAGGAAGAACCTATTCTGATTCCTTATGTGCATGTTAACTTCGATTATTTTAGAACCTTGGGTATTAAGCCAATAGAAGGAAGATTGTTTACTAACGAGATACAAACAGACGCGATAGAATCAGTTATTCTTAACAAGGCAGCTGTTGCCCTATTTGGTTTAACAGGGGATCCTATTGGACAGACACTCAAATGTAACTGGCCAAAATCAACTAGAAAAATAGTAGGGATTATAGATGATATTCACTTTGAATCACTTTACACTAAGACTAAACCAGTGGTTTTCGTAATACATTATCCTCTTGCTTATCATATAATTGTTAAAGTGAATACCCCCGATCTTATCAAAGCAAAGAACTCCATTACTGAAGTTTGTCAAAGTATTTATTCTGACGAAATCATTGAATTTAGTTTTTTGGATACGATATTAGAACAAAGATATCAAAAGGATTACAACACTTTCCAACTTATGGGATTCTTTGCAGCACTGGCTATTTTCTTAGCAAGCATGGGTTTATTAGGTATGGTAAGTTTTATTTTGATAGGCAAAACTAAAGAAATAGGCATTCGGAAAGTAAATGGTGCAACTGTCTCTGAAATCATGAAAATGCTTAATGTTAGCTTTGTAAAGTGGATGGCTATATCATTTGTAATAGCTACTCCAATTGCTTATTACAGTATGAATAAATGGCTGGAAAGCTTTGCTTATAAAACTGCACTCAATTGGTGGGTATTTGTTTTAGCAGGCATAATCTCAATAGTCATCGTATTGCTTACAGTAAGCGGGCTAACTTATAGGGCTGCTCTGAGGAATCCGGTGGAGTCCTTAAAATATGAATAATTCCTGAACTTGATAGAAAATTACAAGATTCAATATATATTCTGTTTCATTTGTTCCTAACAGAAAACATTTGGCAATTGCTTCAGCAGATAAGTTAGTTAGAATTTGGGACATGGGAAAATCCGTATTTATTGACACATTGGATGGACAACATATTGCGAATTGGATGTGGTCTCGCTACAGTCCTGATGGTAAATACTTAATTAGTGGATCAAATGGTTCTTGGAGTGATGATTGTATAAAAGTTGTTTGGGAAACCGAAACATATAGTCAAGTCAGTAGAATTGTTATGTCAGTCAGGATCTTATTTACTGAAAATATTTGCAATGAGATGATTACAAAGCTAATTAGGACGGATTTGAATATCAGCAAAGAATAAATTCAAGGTTGAAAAACAATTCATCAATTGAAACAACTTTTCGTTAGTTAACTCGTCTTTATACAAGGTACAGCGGTATTTTTAACAATTGGGATAGACTCATGAAACAAATAATAATTGCTTTTGTTTTTCCTTGTGAATATACAAATCTTAATTTTTAAAAAAGAGATTTGTCATATGTTCATTAGTAAATATTTATTCCTTAAATGCCATTACAGAAGATCACTTATCACCAGATTTTAAATTTGATAACAGACGGGAAAATTTGGAGATAAAATTTTTTATTAAACGTAAGCGTTTAATAAAAAATTATTTATATATTTGTGTAATTAAACGTAAGCGTCTGGAAACATGCCCAAAATAGTAGCAAAAAAAGAAGATTGGATAAATTTAGGATATAGAATTTTTTCTGAACAAGGAGCTTCAGGAATTGTTGTTGAGAAAATGGCCAAGATATTAAACGTTAACAAATCAAGTTTTTATTGGCATTTTAAAACCAGGAAAGTTTTTATTGAAAATTTGATATTGTTTTGGATCAAGAATGAAACTGATCGAATAATAATCTTATCGGATAGTAAAAAAACAGGATCGCAGAAGTTTAAGAAATTAATAGACTTAGTCTATAAACAAGACCCTTTTTTAGATTTTATATTCCATTTGAAAAGGTATGCAAGAAAGGAAAAGAAAGCCCAATTACAGATTGATCAAATTGATAATATAAGAATAGAATATACAGTTAAGCTATTACTGGAAATGGGCTATTCAAAGCAAGATGCAAATATTAAATCGAAAGTATTATACAAGCATTTTCTGGGGTATCACGAAATGATTAGGAACAAAAAGCAAAAAAAGAATTATCAAAAAGAAGCTAAAAAAGAAATAAATCAATTTATAAAATATTAGTTATCAAGCTACACTAAGTCATTTTTTCTTTTAGGCTCATTTTATACACAAGGGTTTAAACAAGTTTTTAAATTAGAGATAAAGGGATGAAAAAGATCCTCAACTATTCTAGAATTAAGAACACAGCTGCCGCTTTTTTTATTGGCTTACTGTTTATCTCAGGTTATTCGTTTTCACAAGAAATATCAGGATTGTCTCAGATAATTAGAGGGCAAGTAGTAGATAAAGAAACGCAGACTACCTTACCAGGGGCAACTATTCAAATACTTAATTCTGATCCTCTAATAGGTTCCGTTGCAGACATTGATGGAAATTTCCGTATAGAAAATATTCCGGTTGGCAGAGTTGATATTCAGGTGAGTTTTGTGGGGTATAAACCTAATATTATTTCTGAAATGCAAGTAACGGTAAGTAAGGAACTTGTTTTTACCAGTTTGACCATAGTGGTTCCTGAAATAAGCTATAAAATAGAATTTTAACCCGAATGATGCAATAGATTTCGGGTTTAAGCATCCGGTAAAATGAAAAACAAAGTGAAGAGGACGCAATTAGGTGAGATTAAAATCGAGTACTTGCTGACAGGGATTGAGAATAAAGAAACAATTCTTTTTGTTCATGGACTAGGAGCAAACTTAAGCCAATTTGAGAATCAGCATCAATACTTTGAAGATAGATACCAGGTGCTTTCTATTAGTCTTAGAGGGCATGGAAACACAACTTCAACCCGAGAGTTGACTGAACCGGATTTTGAATTATCAAGACTAGGGGATGACATTATCATGCTTATAGACACTTTAGGGATTGATAAATTTCATTTTGTTGGCAATTCTATGGGAGGAAACCTTGGTTATGAATTAATGAAAGCGCACCCTGACAGAATGCTATCTTTTACTTCTTATGGGACAACAGGTAAATTAACGAAATCAGGATTTACCATAGGCCTGATGAAATTTACCTACAAACTGATGAGTATGAAAACAATGGGCAAGTTCTCTGGCATGGCTGGTGTTAGTGAAGACTCAAAAGTAAAAATTACAGAGATGATGTCTCAAGCCAAAAAATCTACCGTGTTGCATTTAATTCCTCATTTAGGCAATTTTGATTATTTAGAGGTGATAAAAAATTCACAAATCAAGGCTCAGATAATTAGAGGAAATAAAGACAAAGAGATAAATAAAGTAATAGAAGACACAATAAAAACATTTAAACAAAGAGGTGATTTTAGTCTGATTGATCTGGAAAATTCCGGACATTTTGCAAATCTTGACAACCCTGATTTGTTTAATATAACATTAGGAACATTTTTAATTGGCTTGAATGAATAGCTCTACGGCTAAATATATAAGTAGTTTATTTTTAAAATTGATCACATGACCATTAAGTATAAATCAGGATTATTATTAAGTTTTATTTTCTTTTTTCTGAATCTTTCAGCTCAAGATAAAAATTCTAAAGTTGCCGGGAGCAATGAAAAGAAAATATACGATGTCGGTTTCAAGTCCTATAAAACCTTCGATACATCAAGGCAATATTTTGTGAATAATGATACCATTGCCAGGCCTTTACTAATCCATTTGTGGTACCCCGGTAAAATAGATGGCAACCGGGAAAACCTTAGGTTTAAAAATTATATTGATTTAATTGCAATTAGGGAAAACTATACTAAAACTATAGATGAAATCGATGCTAATAGCTTTGATTTTGTTAATGCATACTTAGGATTTGCCAAAGGTAGTTTTGAGATTGACTCCAGCGTTACTACGCAGCAGGTCTTGGATTTACCGGTAAAAGCCTTCCGAAATGCACAAATTATTGACAGTACTTTTCCACTTATTATATACGCCCCTTCAAACAGTAAATCACCAATCCAAAATCATGTTATCTGTGAATATTTAGCCAGCCATGGATTTTATGTTATTTCAGTCGCTTCAGCCGGTCCAAATTCAATTGATCGTAGAGATTTAGGAAAAAGTACCTTAGCCCAGGTTGAGGACATGGAATTTATACTTGATTACCTTGAAAAGAGTCTCAAAATCAACTATTCCAGCATAGGGTTATTAGGGTTTAGCACTGGTGGCCTGGCAACATCTATATTTCAAATGAAACATAGCGAGACAAAGGCGGTTTTTAGCATGGATGGCAGTCAAGAGTACTCATTATATACAATTATTGCTAACTTAAATGAATATGATATAGACAAGACTGAAATTCCATATTTTTTAGTGGGCAACCAAAATAGTCCTTCTATTTATCCTTATTTCAATTCCATAAAATCACAGAATAAACTGTTTTATCGTATGCCATATCTTGGCCACTTTGGTTTTGTTTCATTCTGGACCTTTTTTGATAGCTGTAACCCCGACACCAACTTACATAATTATTCATTCAGTTATCAGGCTATTTGTGAGAGCGCCCTAGCTTTTTTTAACGCAACTTTAATTGAGGACAATAAATCGAACGACAAGCTATTAAGCCTGAGTTTACAAGAAAATGAGTATGCCATAAAAGAGAAGATAGAATATTCAGAACCAACAAAATTGATTAATACCTTTTTACAGGAAAATATTGATTTAGCAATCTCTACTTATAAAAATAATAAGGCAACAAATTTTAATAATTATAACTATAGCGAAGAGGAAATAAGTGTTTTGGGCAGAATGATAATAGATTATGATTTAGGGGCATCAGAAAAATTATTTCTATTTAATCAGCAAGAGTACCCCCGTTCGTGGCATGTTTATTTTGATTTAGCCTTTTTATATAAAATAAAAGGGGCTAAAGAATTAGCTAAAAAAATGCTAATGAAAGCCCAGGCAATAGAGCCCCGTAATAAAGAAATAAAGGACTTACTGGAACAGTTGGAAAATGACGAATAAAGAAACGCCGGAATGATAATAGATGGACATGCACATGCCGCTGGTGAATTCCTCAAACCGGAAAGCATTATTGACAATCTGGATAAATTCGGAGTAGATAAGGTGATACTTGTTCCTGGAGAATTAGGAAGCGAAAAAAGCTACTTTTTGCCAAATTTAGCAAAACTGTTTCCGGCAAATAATGTGGTTAAAGTTACCAATCTACTGTCAAAACTTGTGATTAAAATTGCCGGTACCGCTAAGCAAATACCAAAAGGAAATGAACATGTTTTCAATTTGGTACAGAGAACAAATGGAATAGTGATTCAATTCATCTGGATGACGCAACAAATAGAAAATCCCATTGAATATCTAAATGAAAAATTTACCGAATGGGAATTTAAAGGTGTAAAACTTCACCAGTGCTGGGAGAACTATTCTGTAGATTCAGATTTTTTCAGAACTGTTGCTGAATGGACAGAAAAGAACAACTTGCCCTTATTTATTCATTTGTACTCTGATAACGATGTAAATCAACTAATTGCATATAAGAAAGAACATCCAAAGTTGAAACTGATTATTGCTCATTTGTTTGGCTTAGAAATGTTCATTGAACACAACTGCAAAGATGAAAACCTATATTTCGACATTTCTACAATGCAACTTACCTCTACAAAAAGATGTCTGGAGGCAATAAAATTTGTAGGTGCAACAAATGTTACATTCGGTACTGACACCCCTTACGGAAAAGACAATTTAAAGAAAAATATTGATAGAATAAGAAACCTGGATATTTCTATCTGGGAGAAAGAATTAATACTTGGAGAAAGTATGAGAAAGCTTTTAAGAATATAAAAACAGATCTCTTATCAACAACTAAGTTAAACTTAAATTGGATTTTTTAAGACAATGCAAACCATGAAAATAACCAGCAGTTTAACAGTAATGTTTTCAATTTTATTTGTACTACTAACTACAACATCATATAGTCAGGAGATAAAAATTGGTTTTAAAGATTCCATTGAATCTGCTGTATTGAATGAAAACAGGAAAATCATCATCAGGCTTCCAAAAGATTATAATGATTCAGATAAATATTACCCTGTAATTTACCGCCTTGATGGAGATTTGGATCTTTTTATCGAAACGGTCGGGGTAATTAACCGCTTAGTATATCAGGAAGAATTAATGCCTGATATGATAGTTGTTATGATTGAAAACATCAATAGAAACAGGGATATGATGCCCACAAACACAAGTTTTTTTCAGTCAGAACCGGGAGCTAAAAACTTTAAATTGTTTATTGAGGATGAATTAATCCCGCACATTAATAGCACGTATAGAACAACAAATGAAAGGGTGTTATGTGGACAATCTTTAAGCGCAGTTTTCACATTATATTATTTCCTGACTAGTCCGGATTCGTTTGATTCTTTTATTGCTTGCAGTGGTGGATTCCCTGATTGTGAAGAATATTTTATTGACTTAACAAATAATATGTTACAAACTAAACAAGATAAAAGGAAGAAGATATTCTTAACCTATGGAGCAAAGGATTTTCTTGATCCTGAGGGAGTTATTAAGAATCAACTATTAAACTTCACCCAATTATTTAAATCAGATGAAAATATAGATTGGGAATTAAAGATATATAAAAATGAAGGGCATGTGCCCTATCAAAGTTTATATCATGGATTGAAATTCTTAAATAAATAATTGAAACTCATAAAACCATTATTGAAATAACGGTAATGCTAAAATACAAATGTTGGCAATAATTTATAAGATCGATGGAATCAGAAGGAAACATAAACCCAAAATACTCGTTGATTGCAAAAGCTTTTTTTGAGAACTTTGAGTATAATGATGAAATTGGAGCTTCATTATGTGTCTACCATGATGATAAATTAGTTATTGACATATGGTCGGGATACAAAGATTTGAAGAAACAAGAATTATGGGAAGAGAACACAGTTGTTCCATTTTTCTCAACAACCAAAGTTGTTGCAGCAAGTTGTTTGGCAATTTGCCACAGTAGAGGATTATTTGACTATAAAGATAAGGTCAGTAAATATTGGAAGAGCTTCGCTAAAAATGGTAAAGAAAATATTACAATAGCTCAATTACTTCAGCATAGAGGAGGGCTTGCTGCAATTGAAAAGAAATTAACTATTGAATTAATTAAAGACAGAGAACTATTAGAGGAAATAATTGCAGAACAAAAACCATATTGGAATCCTGGTAGTTTTCAAGGTTATCACTGTTGGACTATCGGGTGGTACATTAGTGCCTTATTATCAAAAATTGACACAAAGAAACGTAGACTGAAAGAATTTGTCGAGGAAGACATTTTACCTAATATCAATGGAGAAATAAGAGTTGGAATTGATGAATCTTTTGACTTTTCTAGAATTGCGATTCTTAAACCTATTTCGAAAACAAAAGGACTCTTTTCTATGCCGTTCAAATTTGTTAAAGAGTTTTTTAATCCTTGGTCTCTTACCTCAAAGTCCATGCTAAATCCTTCATTTGTTAGCAATCATGCTAATTTTAACAGAAAAGATGTACTTGAATTAGAATTTGGTTCTGGAGGTGGTATAGGAAATGCGAAAGGAATAGCTTCATTATTTAATGGAATGACAAATCCAAAACACCTTCTATTTCTTGGGAAAAATACACTTGATTATTTAACTCAATATCCAGAGTCACCCAAGCATGGTTTTGAAGACCTTGTTTTAAAACAAAACTCATTTATTTTTCATGCTGGTTTTATGAAACCCAGTGACCAGCATAACTTTTCGCTTCACAGAAGTGCTTTTGGTGGATTTGGAGCAGGAGGTAGCTTTGTGATTTCCGACCCTGAAAATAATTTAACTTTTGCCTATACAATGAATAATATGAGCCAAGAAATGATGAATATGAAAAGAGAAGTTCAAATTCGAAAAGCAGTATATAAAACTATTGCCAACAATGAATATAAAGTTGTCAACACCTGAAAGCAAAAAATTAGCATTATATAAAGGGAGAAACCAATGAAAATATTAATAACAGGGGGTACAAATGGAATGGGAAAAGGAGTCGCTAAAGTATTAGCAGGCATTGATAACCAAGTACATGAAATAATTATACTTGGCAGATCTGAAAAACTTGGCAAAGACGTGATTAAAGAATTAGCACATACCGTTTCGAATAAGAAGATCTCGTTTATTCTATGTGACCTGACAAAACTTAGTGATGTTAAAAATGCAATATTAGAAATTAAAAATAAACATGACTTTTTAGATGGAATATTTATTAATGCCGGTCTTGGTTATGCTTCTAAACGTGTAGAGACTGTTGATGGATTGGATTCACATTTCCAGGTAAATTATTTGTCTCAGTTTATGCTAACCTTAAATTTATTGAGCTTATTGGAAAAATCTCTAAATGGAGGAAGAATTATTTTTAACGTAACCGAAAAGGGTAAAATATTTTGGGATGACCTGCAAATGATGCACAAGTGGAATTATGAAGATGGCATTCAGCAAGCGATGGTTGCCAAACGTATGTTTCTTGCCAAATTACATCGTTTGTATAGAGAGCGAAAAGACTTGAAATTGTCATTTATAGGTTTTCAGATTCATGAAATTGTTTGGAGTAATCAGCTTAACATAATTCCAACTTTTATGAGAATAATGGCAACTATTATGAAATCTTTAGGAAGGTTCATTTCTATAGAAAAATGTGGAGAGATAATGACCCCTCTGTTTACAGAAAACAAAGAAGATAGCCTGAAAAAGTCTGGAAAATTAATTACCTGGAAGAAAAATAGCTTTATTAATATTAAAGAAGATTTGAACGTATTGGAGCAGGAATTGCAAGATAGGTTATGGAAGATTAGCCTGGAATTATGTGCGGATGAAAAAACGAACCATATAGCAATGAATCTTTATAATTAATTGAAAATTTTGCCACATATCGATGTATCAGGATAGCCCGTTTGAGTTTTTGTATGAACTGGAAGATTTGTGCATTGGGTCTTACACAAAACCACTATGCCTTATTTAATCAATAAATAAGAATATACGATGAGAAAGACAGCAATTATTGCAGGCACATTAATTATTAGCGGAATGGTAGCTGGTATGCTGAGTATTGTCCCTTCGGTAGAAAGCCCCGGTTATCTTACTGAAGTTTCAGGGAATCAAAATCAAGTGCTATTCGGAGCCTTCTTTCAATTTATGCTGGTTCCCATATATATTGGATTTGCCCTGGTATTATATCGCATATTAAAAAAATATGATGAAAGCCTTGCTATAGGATTCGTTAGTTTCAGGATCATTGCCGGAATATTTCAATTAATTGGCATAATCATCTTACCCTTATTTTTATTATTAAGTCAGGAATTTTTAGTATCCACAAGTACGGACTTATCATATTTTCAAACAGTTGGTGGTCTATTAAAATCAGGTCGGGATTTAGCAAATCATGTGGGAGTTATGTTGGCTACAGGTCTAGGCAACCTGATTCTATATTATATATTCTATAAAACGAAACTCATCCCCCGATGGCTGGCAAGCTGGGGGCTTATTGGCAACATATTAGCTATGCTGGCAAGTTTTTTAATCTTGTTCCGACTTATTGATGTTATTACACCTCACTTTATAGTTTTAACCATTCCATTAGTCCTTCAAGAAATTGTTCTGGCAATATGGCTAATTGTTAAAGGATTCAATTCATCTGAAATTGATTGTAGCACCAATTAAGAGTAAAAAATAACGAATATCTAATGATCAAAAATGAATGTTAAAATTATTAAAACAGAACTCGGAGTAATTGAATACTCTACGATAGGAAGAGGGAAACCTGTTTTATTTATACATGGCGGCCATACAAATTGTAATGAAACACTTTGGCATAAGGGATTTGATTTAAAGAAGTATCAGTTGATTACCCCTTCTCGCCCCGGCTATGGCAACACGCCCTTAAGTAACAATAAAACACCAATACAACAGGCTGATTTGATCATTTCTTTGTTGGATTATCTGAATATTGACAAAGTGATTTTGTATGGGATTTCTGCCGGAGGCTTAACCACGCTCGAATTAGCCAGAAATTATCCGGACAGAGTAGAAAAGTTGATTTTAGCTTCTTCCATATCAAAAGAATGGTTAGATAAAAAAGGAAAACTTTATAAAACTGCAAAGCGGATATTTAACCCTAAGGTTGAGGGGTTAGTTTGGGGAATGACGCGATCTCTTTCGGGATTATTCCCGAATTGGATTGCAAAAAACTTTTATCCACAGTTCAGCTCCTCCCCTCCTCATAAACTTATAAAAGAAGATGTTAAAGAGTTGATGTCAATGCTTAAATATTTTAGATCAGGGGCCGGGTTCATTAATGATATAAACCAGAATATAGATCAAGATGTAGTTTCCCGAATAAAATGCTCAACCCTTATAATTCATAGCAAAAGTGATAATAGTGTTCCTTTTGAGCATGCTTTGCATTCGCATAAAATGATTGGAAATTCAAAGCTTGTTGAATTGAATAATGAATGGGGGCACTTATTTTGGATAGGTAGTGATGCGAATGTTTCAATAAATAAAACAATAGAGTTTATAGCAAAATGAGGCGAAAACTAAAGAAAATACTTTTAATCATTTTGATAGTAATTATTATTCCGTTTCTGGGACTTGAAATTTACTTTGAAGTTGATAATATTTTGCACGAAAAAAGGATTGAACAAATGAAGATAAATAATGAGATGAATATTCAGATTGAAAGTTCAGTTGAGCACAAAACATTAAAGGTGGATGATTATGAAATTCATTATTTCGTGTCCGGGAAAAAAAATAATGATCTAATTGTATTTCTGCACCCAGCATTTTCAGACCATAGAGTATTTGACCAGCAAATAGATTTTTTCTCAAAAAATTATAGGGTAATTACTATCGATCTAATCGGACACGGATTATCAAAAGCCAAAAAATCGAATGACAAAATAGACGCTTCTGCAAAACACATCCAAAAAATTCTTGATGTAGAAGGATTTGATAAAGCCCATCTTGTAGGAGTTTCAATGGGTTCTTTAATAGCTCAATATTTTGCCCTTAATTATCCCGAAAAAACAAAATCGCTGACCGCATTGGGTTCATACAACATAAATAAAGAAAATAAAGAAGTTGCAAAGGCGCAAAGGTCTGTAAACTTAAATTTAGTAATCAGGGCCGTTTTCTCAATGAAATCATTTAGAAAGAAAACATCGCAACAGATTTGTAAATCTG
>JAOZKQ010000631.1 GCA_029935275.1 Bacteroidales bacterium
GATGTGATTAAACCAAAAAGTGATTTTTTTCCTCCAGGTGTAAACGTAATTTACTCAAAAATTGAGCTAATTGAAGGCGAAAAGAATCAGGTAAGACTGGAAGATGGAAGAACCCTGAAATATGATTTCATGATTATCGCTACCGGAGCACAAACCAGTCCGGAAGAAACCCCGGGCTTGACAGATAAACTCTGGTATAAAGAAATTTTCGACTTCTACACTATTGAAGGTTCTTTAGCCCTTCGAGAATTTTTCAAAACATGGGAAGGAGGCCGGTTGGTACTAAATATTGCCGAGTTACCCTTTAAATGCCCGGTTGCACCATTGGAATTTGTTTTTCTTGCTGATGCATATTTTCATGGCCTGGGAATAAGGGATAAGGTTGAGATTACTTATGTAACCCCACTCCCAGGTGCTTTCACCAAACCTCGAGCAACAAAAATGCTAAGTGGACTGATGGAAGAAAAAAATATAAAAGTAATTCCAGAATTCTATTTGGAGAGAGTTGATAATGAGGCAAAAAAAATAATCTCTTATGACGGGCAGGAAGTTCCTTTTGATGTTTTAACCATCATTCCTGTAAATAAAGGAAATGAAGTAATGGAAAAAAGTGGCCTGGGAGATGATCTGAATTTTGTACCTACCGATAAATATACTTTACAGAGTGATAAATTCGAAAATGTATTTGTGTTGGGGGATGCAGCTAATTTGCCAACCTCTAAAGCTGGGGCTGTTGTACATTTTGGTGCTGAGGTTTTATTCGATAATCTTATGAGTGCCATTGAAGGCCGTCCTTTACTTGCTAAATTTGATGGTCATGCCAACTGCTATATTGAAACCGGATTTGGGAAAGGCTCTATCATTGATTTTAACTATGATACAGAACCTTTACCCGGCTCCTTCCCTCTTCCTGGAGTTGGCCCCTTTGGATTGTTGCAAAACACACGGTTCAATCATTATGGTAAAGTCATCTTCAGGTGGATATACTGGCATATTCTGCTTCGCGGGAAAGAGATGCCAATAAGTTCAGAAATGACTATGGCAGGAAAAAAACTTTAAAATATTTACAGCCATTTTCAATAAAGATACACAATGGAACAAGATCAGATAAAGGAAATTAATCAAAAACTCGATTTACTACTGGAAAATGTAAATCAGCAAAGATTAAAAAGTGAAGTGGTAGAAGACCTGATCAGCGATGTATCCCTGATAGGCAAGGACGCCTTCCAGGCCTCTGTTGATATGCTTGATCAGCAGGGTGTAGAACTTGATGGTGAAGCCATTCAGCTTATGTTTTTCAAATTTCTGAAAAACATAAATAACTTCTCAATGATTCTCAATATGTTTGAGAGTATGGTGGATCTGACAAAAGACCTGAATCCTATCATAAAACAGGTGGGGCTTGATACTATCGACAAGTTTCATGAATTTGACCAAAAAGGATATTTTGAGTTTTTTAGTGAGGCACTTAAGATTATCGACAATATTGTTGCTCATTACAGTGTGGAAGATGTAAGGCAGCTGGCAGACAATATTGTTACCATAATGGATACCATCAAGAACCTGACCCAACCAGATATGATGAAGGCGATGGACAATGCGCTTACTATTT
>JAOZKQ010000632.1 GCA_029935275.1 Bacteroidales bacterium
CCGGTAGTGTTTTTACAGCCTCAGCGAATTTACCTGAAATATGTCCGGTACTAATAATACCCCATCTGAATTTTTTACTCATACTTTAATGATTGACTTTATTTTTTCTTTTTAATAACAAGCTTTTCGTCTGATGGTAATGCCGGAAATGGATTATGTGGCTCCAATTGGTACCAGTATGCCGTTGAAGCCAGATCGTCTTGTAATGGAAGATATCCTTCAGATCTCCAGCCGAGACTTTGAATGGTAATCTTTAAATCTTCTTCAAAACGAACAGGGTCTGTAATATGCCAGCGATATTGACCAAAGATCCCAATAAAGCCATCAATTTCAGGATCCTTCACCTCATAGAAGCCTGCGTATAAGCTGCTGAATTGGGTGTATAGCATTTCCCCATTCACTTCCCGGTCATTATAACCGTATGATCCACAGAAATAATCTTCCTCACCAGTACCGCAAATGGTAGGAAAGTCTTTATCTCCATCCATATAGAACTTAACTTCGCCTTCTCCCCACCATCCACCTTGTCTTGCTCCGTGAGCCAGATAAGTTCCCACATAATTACCTTTTCCCTTAATGCCATCAACAATTGTATAAACTTCTTTATAAGGCAATTTGTTCACTCTTCGAAATTGTGCATGAAAATAGGGTGTGTTTTTTTCAACATTTTCAAGGGAGTAATCAATCTGATAATATAAACTTACTCCCTTTTCACTCTTGTTTTCCATGGTAATTTTACACTTTTTTCTGAAGGGCATCTGCCAGTATGAGTTGAAACCACTTCTGGGATTTACGCATATGGCCAGTGAGTTGATAATAGGCTCATTCATTATTCCCCAGCCAGCTGCAAAGAAATCGCCAACCGGAACTTCCACAGAAGGTTCTGTTTCATCATCCCAATAGATTCTTAATATCATCAATCTGTAATCTCCTACCGGAGTCATCCATATGTGGTTGATAATTCCGCTACCATCAATTTCTCCCAGGGTAAATGTTTCATTCGGGCGGATTCTGATATAGGGATTTACTTTCCAACCCTGTCCCAGTTCACGTGCCTGTTTTGCAGCTGTACCCTCCTCGAGGGTGGCCATTCCTCCTTTACCCTTTTCTCCTGTAAAATTTTCAGGACTAATGGATCTGGTTTTTGCATCAGACAATTGATACAGACTTTTTAAATTGGTGGTTTGTGCAAATAATGCACTATTTAAAACCAGGATAAATGATAGTACAAATAACTTTTTCATTTTATTGATTTAAGTGTAATTTATTATATGTTTAGTTTCTACAAAGCTTTATCTGAATAGATAATCTCATTTTTACTAAATTTATAAAAGAGGATACTATTCTTCTATGGTAATGGAATAAGATGCAATAAATGTCTCTTTTGATGGAAGGGAGATTAAGCCCTCTTTATTTTCAAAATTTCTATCTGCATCAACACTATCTGCAATTCCAATCCAGGGTTCAATACAAACATATTTAGCATTTGGCTTGGCCCAGATACCCAGATAGGGAAAACCCTTAAAACTTACAGAAAGTACCTGCTGTGATTTTTTGCTTTTCAAACTAACTTTAGATGAATTTAAATTTTTAAATACCAGAGCATCATT
>JAOZKQ010000145.1:0-3350 GCA_029935275.1 Bacteroidales bacterium
TACCTTCGTAGAAGAAGTAACCGGAGTCCCTGTAAAGTATATTCACAAACTTGCTAATCTAATTGGTGAGATTAAACCCATGACGATAATTCCCGGATATGGAATGCAACGCTATACAAACGGAGGACAGACTGTTCGCTGTATTTTGAGTCTTCAGATTATTACGGGTAATATTGGTAAACCAGGGGCTTGCTTTCATTATGCAAATTTACAAAGCTATATTTTCGACAAGATCCCTGAACCCTTATCGTATTATCCCGAAATTGCTCGTGACGGGGTTTCCCGCCGGACTATTTCAAAGGCTAAGTTTGGCAAGGATATGTTATCCCAGAAAGATCCGGAGCTAAAAATGATTTGGGTGGAAAGGGGCAATCCGGTAACTCAGAATCCGGATACAAATCAAATTGTTAAGGCTTTTAGAAAGCTTGAATTTATTGTGGTTGTTGACCAGTTTATGACCGATACTGCTAAAGAAGCAGATTTAATTCTACCGGCAAAAACAATGTTTGAGCAATCCGATATTATTGGCTCTTACTGGAACCCATATATTCAGTTAAAGCAGAAGGTAATTGATCCTCCCGGGGAAGTGAAGCCTGAAACTGAAATCTATCGATTGCTATCGCAAAAGCTGGGGTTTGGAAAAGAACTGATCGACCTTATTCCTGAGAATACTGATGAAGCTATTGACAATTGGTTGGCGAAAAAGTTGCAGCCATTTCCAGGGCTAAGCCTGGATAAATTGCGAAATGGCCCGGTAATGGCGCCAGGTTTGCAGAAAATTGCCTTTAGCGACTATGTTTTTAGAACACCTTCCGGGAAGATTGAACTTTTATCGGTTCAGGCACATGAAAAATGGGGTGTGGATGAGTTGCCTTCTTTTCAGTTCACAGAAGAAAATATGGTGAAAGGGCCGTACAAGGATAAAGCTGCTTTTTACTTTTTGACCCCAAATACTAAAAACAGGATACATTCCCAGTTTGGAAACCTGGATGTTATCCGGCAGTTTGACCCTGAACCTTTACTGGAGATCAATCCGGAAGATGCCATGGCAGCAGGAATTAAAAATGGGGAAGAAGCTAAAATATTTAATGAACGGGGAACCCTGGTTTTAAAGTTTAGCTATAATTATGGGATGAGAAAAGGCTGTTTATTCCTTGCAAACGGGTGGTGGCTCTCAGAAGGGGGTGGAGGGAATTTGCTCTCGGCTCCCCGGGAAACCGATATGGGACATGGAACAGCATTTCATGATAATCTTGTTTTTATTGAAAAAATTAAACAGGAACAAGGCTGATGAAAGGATTTATTTTTGATATTAATAAATGTGTTGCCTGTGATGCTTGTATAGTGGCCTGTTCAGTTGAAAATGATTTGGTTCCACCTGTGGAAAGAAGAAAAATATTTTCATCTAATGAGTTTAATCACCCCGATTTAGCGGCTTTTAATTTGTCTCTTGCCTGTAATCACTGTGAAGAAGCCTCATGTATGGAGGCTTGTCCTGCAGGGGCATATAAACGGGATGAGAATACTGGTGCAATTCTTTTGGATAAAAGTTTTTGTATTGGTTGCAGTTATTGTATCTGGGCATGCCCTTATGATGCGCCTGAACTAAATTCGGAAACGGGTATAATAGATAAATGTACCTTGTGTAATGAGAAAGTAACAAATGGAGGGAAACCTGCTTGCGCTCAAAACTGTCCTACCGGGGCCCTGGATTGGAATGACTTTATTGATAAGAGAATGGAAGTTGATCAGGCTGGATTCCCCTTTAGTGATAATAAGCCCGTAATTAGATTTATTCCAAAAAGAAACCGGGATATGCCGGAGATTGCCCCTTTACCCGTCTCAGGTGGATTATCTATGTTTAGTAAAAAGGACTTCCCAATACCAGATTCTAAAATATCTTTAAACAAGGAATGGCCATTAGTGGTTTTTACACTTATGGTTCCCTTGTTTATCGGCCTGGTGAGTGGAATGCTTACAGGTTTGATTTATATGAAATGGTGGTTGTATGTTGTTTTGGCAAGCGCAGGTTTACTTCTGAGTACTATGCACCTGGGCAGGAAAGCCAGGGCTGTTTATGCGATCATGAATTATAGGTCATCCTGGCTGAGCCGGGAGATATTAAGCTATGGAATTTTCTTTTTATTGTCTGTTGCTTATGTTGTTTTAGAGCTGGAATTCATCTGGATTGGATTTTCTGCTATTTTATTTGGGCTGTTTTGTGCATTTTCAATGGATAAGGTTTACAGCATTATACAGGTTAAGGCCATGGCTTATCTGAATAGTTCTTCTGTTTTTTTGACATCTTTGATGTGGATTAGCCTGGCTCAACAAGAGCCAGCACCATTGTTTTTTATTGTGTTTGTAAAGATGACTTTATACCTTTACAGAAAAGTATTAGTTGGGATAAATAATGAATATTCGCTGCTTGTTAGCATTTTTAGACTGACGTTTTTAGTCATTATTCCATTAATTTTGTATTTTTTCACAGAACTTAGCCTTTGGTTTTTATTTTTTCCTTTAGTCCTGGGTGAAGGTATTGACAGAATGGAGTTTTTTAGTGAAGGATATATAAAAAGCCCTACTAGAAGTATGTACGACTTATTATTAAAACAAATATTTCCAAATGAGAAAAGTAAACAGTCTTAAAACACCCATATATAGGGATGCCGGTTTCCATTTGAAAGATGCGGCTTCGGTAGGAGAAGCTTTTCAATCCGAAATGTTGCATAACAGAAAGCCTGAAACCTATATTTATTCCAGGTACAGAAACCCAACAGTCGTTTCGGTGGAAGAACAGATTATGGAACTGGAAAAATCCAAATGGGCTTTACTTTGTGAATCGGGAATGGCGGCCATTGATATAGCCCTCTCTATCTTTCAAAAAGGAAATGATACAGGGAACTGGCTGTTCTTTAGTGAGATTTATGGTGGAACAAATAGCTTCATTGATCAGGTGCTGGTAAAAAACCGTGGCTTAAATATTCATCGTTTCTATGCCTCTGATGGAAGTTATGATCTGGAGTTATTGGAGAAAATACTGAATGAGCTTAAACCTGAATTGTTGTATTTTGAAGTTATCTCCAACCCTATGCTGATGGTGGCAGATGCGAAGGAGATTATATCATTGGCTAAAAATGTGGGTTGCAGGGTGATTATTGACAATACTTTTTCCACACCATTTTTACTAAAACCACTTAATTTTGGGGCAGATCTGGTTATTCACAGTGTAACCAAGTATTTTTCGGGTCATGGGAATATAACAGCAGGGGTTATTTGTGGAAATGAGGAGGAACTCATGCAAAATGCTATTGAATATCGCAAACTGGTTGGGCATATGCTTTCCCCTG
>JAOZKQ010000145.1:3450-5660 GCA_029935275.1 Bacteroidales bacterium
CTCATGCAAAATGCTATTGAATATCGCAAACTGGTTGGGCATATGCTTTCCCCTGATGATGCATACCGCTTAGGAACACAGCTTAAAACTTTTAGGCTTCGGTTTGAACGCCAGTGTAGAAATGCAGAAAAGCTGGCTATTAAGATGGAAAAACATCCGGTTATGGAAAGGGTTTTGTACCCCGGGTTGAAGTCCCATGCTTCTCATAATATGGCAAAAACCCTGTTTGAAATAAATATGTGGGGTGCGATGATTACTTTTGAATTGGTCGGGAGAAATGATGAAGAGAAAAGGAATAAGCGGGATTTATTCATTGAGGTTCTTTCAGAGCGAATAAACCTGATCCCATCATTAGGGGATACTGAAAGCATTTTGCTACCTGTAGAACCTGTTTGGGGTGATAAATATCCTTTGCCTGGAATGATCAGGCTTTCTGTTGGTGTGGAGGAACCGGAAGAATTATTGCAATTGATTATGGAGGCATTGAATAAGTTGGTTGAATAGTTGTAAATTTAGATTTTAATGATCAATTATATTTAATAGAGTACATGCATCACATCTTGAATCAACTTTCCATTGCCATTAAAAGTGCCGTTCGTAATTTCAGGAAGAACTGCTTATATGGAAGCATAAATATTCTTGGATTATCGATAGCTTTTGCAATCCTGATATTTGTTATATTGTATCTGAATCAGGAAACTAGTTATGAAGCCTTTTATAAAAATGCTGACCGGATTTACCGTCCTACCTATCACATTAGTTCACAGAATGATTATGAAGTGCATTTTGCAAGGATACAAGCGAACTTTATTAATGAACTTCCGGATGAGATCCCGGAAATTGAAAGACTAATCCGGTTTCAAAATAAGGAACAAAAATATATTCGAATTGGTGAGAATAGATTCAGGCCGGAACATGCATATGTTACAGATCATGATGTGTTCAAGGTCTTTGATATGGTTTTTGTAGAGGGTGATCCAAATATTGCCCTGGTTAATCCCAATTCCATTGTCCTCACAGAATCTGTAGCAAGAAAATATTTCTCAAAAACAAATATTCTTGGAGAAGAACTTATCGTCACAGGAGATTGGTCTGCAGATGAAAAGGTTTACCAGGTTACTGGTGTAATAAAGGACCTTCCCGTCAATACCCATTTGCCAATAGAAATGTTATTCTCTTTTGCCAATGAGGAGGAGCGTGCGGGATGGGCTTATGTTTATGTTTTACTTTCGAAAGGAGCTTCCATAGCAGATGTGGAGAAAAAAATGCCAGATTTCATTAAAAAATATTCAGATTCTGATAATGCTACAGCAATATCTTTTGATTTTCAGGCTTTAACTGATATACATCTTCAATCCCACCTGGCCAGGGAGATTGTTCCAAACGGACAGCAATTTTATATAAAGGTATTCTTTTGGGTTGGTTTATTTGTTTGGATCATAGCGCTTGTCAACTTTACGAATCTTAGTACTGCCCTGGCCATGAGTAAAGGAAAAGAAGTGGGTGTACGACGTGTATTAGGGGCAGCTAAAGGTAATCTTGTTCTTTTTTCACTTACCGAGTCTGTAGTATATAGTATTACCTCCTTACTTTTTGGGTCTTTACTTGTTTTACTCTTATTTCCCGCATTTCGTAGTCATACCGGCATTTCAATATTACCGCCGATGGAATTTTTTATCCCATTCATGTTTGGGATAGCACTGCTGAGCGGATTATTGGCAGGCATACTTCCGTCACTTGCTGTAATTTCTGTGAAAATACTTCAAATAATTAAACAGGGGGATAATTGGTCTATGAAAAGGAGTGCTGGCAAAATTAATGTCAAAAGAGTGATAATTACGATTCAGTTCTGTGCTACCATCATATTAATTAGCAGTGCAATGGTGGCTTACAGGCAATTTAACTTTATTAATGACAAGAATTTAGGGATAAAATCCGATCAGATACTTTCTATTACAGAGGTTCCCGATATGGTAACTAAGCAATATGTCGTATTTAAAAATTTATTAAAAGAAATTCCTGGAATTAGCGAAGTATCTGCCTGCATGCAGGTTCCTTCCAGCGAAATCAGGGATTCAGGTCCGGTTTTGGTCAGGGGCCTTAATGAGGATGTAAACAAAGCACCAATGATGAATATACAGATTATTGATCCCGACTTTGTTGAAATGATGGGCCTGGAGTTTCTGGCCGGAGAGGATTTTAGTTCAAAA
>JAOZKQ010000633.1 GCA_029935275.1 Bacteroidales bacterium
AGTAGTAGTTTACTGAAAGGATAAATCCAACCAGTACTAAAATACCCCATCTAAGAGCAGCAGATTCATTCAGAGCTTTATTCATGACCATAAGAAAAAGATATGTAATTGCAGTAAATATATATATTTAAAAGCAACTAATAAGTTTGATGGGAAAAGTTATTATGACTTGCCAATTATATTCTTGTTTTTATTACAAAAAATTACTTCAGTCATATTAATTGATATATCGGCAATGGCTTTTTGGATTACCAGAATATGGGCATCAGGAATTATACTGGCATACTGAGGATTTTATTAATTGCTATTGACATTCTGGTTGTTTCCGTCCTGATATTTAGTATTTCATAAAGGATTAACTCTTTTTCTGAAAATGACAACTTAGCTCATTCCAATAACCAACATTACAGAATTGAACCAATACGAATTTAAGCATTCTATCATTTAAGCATTTAGGAATTAAACCGCTAAGCATCATTAATAACTCTGCAATTCACAGGCACCTTAGCTGAAAACCTGCCATTGCCTTCCCGGATAAATTGTTTTTCAAGTATTAAAGTAGAAAGAATACCAGTTAATGCCATATTTTCTACTTCGGAAGCTTCGTGGTTTAATTTTATTTTTGAAAACAACTTGTTAACTAGTTGAGGGTCAAATAATCCGGTTTCTTTTAAATATTCTTCCTTTAGCAGGTCTTCTACATAATCAGATCTCTCTGACAGAAAACTGTTGGTAATTGGTGCACGGTATGCCTGTTTAGGTCGATTGACAATCTCGTCTGGAAGTTTCCCTTTCATCATTTTCTTTAAAAGATACTTTTCGGTAAGTCCATTTAGCTTAAAGTCAGGAGATAGCTTTGAAGAAAACTCTATGATCCGGTGATCCAGGAATGGGTATCTTCCTTCCACTGAATTTGCCATAGCCATTCTGTCTCCCTGGGAAGATAAGAGGTACTCAGACATAAACATATTGGTCTCAATCCATTGAGCCTTTGATAATGGATGAAGCCGATCAAAATCTTCAGGTAATTTATTTATGAATTCCGCTATAGGCTGAAAATCTGAAATATTGTTTTTTATTTGTTCAGAAAACAGGTTTTTTATCCTTGAAGTATTATTCCATCGTAATAAATGGGAGTAAATTGGTGAATCAGTCTCTTCAAGTTTATAGCCAAAAAAGAATTTTAGTGCAGCATTATTGGCCCCCTTCATTTGAGCAATGTAAGGGTAGAGCTTCTTTAATAAGAGCGGCCTGTATTTTGATTTTGGATAGCGGGCCCAGAATCTTCTGATCATTGATTCTTTAAAAATATTGTATCCGGCAAACATTTCATCTGCCCCTTCACCGGTGATCACTACCTTGTAGTTATTGTTCCGTACAGATTTTGAAAGCAGGTACATGGGCACTGGTGAAGTACGAAGAATTGGTGTTTCCGTATGCCATACAACCTTTTCAAAATGACCGGCAATATCCTCAGCACTACAACTTACTCCCGAATGTTTGGTTTTCAGATAGTTGATCGCAAGTTGCTGGTAGGATGATTCATCATACTCCTTTTCATCAAAACCAATTGAAAAGGTACGCAACACATCCGGAA
>JAOZKQ010000634.1 GCA_029935275.1 Bacteroidales bacterium
ATGGATTTGGAAGAAATATAAGCAGTCTTTATAAACTTGATGGAAGTAAATAAAATAAACTATGATTAATATTGTATTGTTCGGTCCTCCTGGATCAGGAAAAGGGACCCAGGCAAAGAAATTAATAGAAAAGTATAACTTAATTCACTTATCAACTGGTGATATTCTTCGTAATGAAATTGCTCATGGAACTGTGCTTGGAGAAAAAGCTAAAGCCTTTATAGACGCAGGAGAACTGGTGCCTGATGATGATATTAAGGCGATGGTTTTGAAAAAGTTTGATGAGCATAAAGATTCAAACGGATTTATTTTTGATGGATTTCCCAGGACTTGCGATCAGGCAAGATTTTTAAGACATGAATTAACTGACCGTGATCTTCGCATAAATATTATGATTACCTTGAATGTGCCAAAGGAAGAAATAATAGGTAGATTACTAAAAAGAGCCGAAATTGAAGGAAGGCCCGATGATACAAAAAGTATTATTGAAAAGAGAATTGAGATTTATCAAAATCAGGCCGTAGCTATTTCGGGATTTTACGAAAGGATGCAAAAATATGTACCCATTGACGGTGTAGGTACAGTAGATGAGATCTTTCAAAGAATTTGTAATGCAGTAGATGCAACCATCTAATCAGGTTTGGTTTTTCATTAACTTTTTTAATAAATGTCCGGATCCAGTTTTGTTGATTATGTAAAGATCTTTTGTAGATCAGGGAAAGGTGGTGCTGGATCTGTCCATCTTCATCGTGAGAAGTATATTCCCAAAGGTGGCCCTGATGGTGGCGACGGGGGAAGGGGAGGTAATGTTATCTTAAGAGGGAATAAGCAACTCTGGACCTTGTTACATTTAAAATACAGAAAGCATATTTTTGCTGAAAACGGTGGGAATGGGGCAAGTTCCATGAAAACCGGTGCCGATGGTGGAGACGTAATTATTGATGTTCCTCTGGGAACCGTTGCCAAAGATGCGGAGACCAATAAAAATTTATTTGAGATTATTGAAGATGGGGATGAAAAGATACTTGTAAAAGGAGGTCGTGGAGGACTGGGCAACACACATTTTAAATCAGCTACCAATCAAACTCCAAAGTACGCCCAACCCGGAGAACCTTTGGTTGAGAACTGGTTTATCCTTGAATTAAAAGTATTGGCTGATGTAGGCCTGGTTGGATTCCCAAATGCTGGTAAATCTACTTTGCTTTCTGTTATTTCAGCTGCAAAACCAAAAATTGCCAATTATCCTTTTACAACCCTGGTGCCTAATCTGGGGATAGTATCTTATCGCGATGAAAAATCTTTTGTAATGGCTGATATTCCTGGTATTATTGAGGGTGCAAGTGAAGGTAGGGGGTTAGGATTGAGGTTTTTGAGGCATATTGAAAGAAACTCCATGCTTTTATTTATGGTGCCATCTGATGCAGATGATATCCATAAGGAGTATAATATTTTACTGGGGGAGTTGGAAAAGTATAATCCGGAGTTGTTGGATAAATCCAGAATTCTGGCTATTTCCAAGGCTGATTTTTTAGATGAGGAATTGGAAGAAGAAATAGCAAAAGACCTGCCTGATATCCCTTATTGTTTTATTTCTTC
>JAOZKQ010000146.1 GCA_029935275.1 Bacteroidales bacterium
ATTTCTAATAAATGCTTAATTAAAACCAGGTTCCAGGAAGGGACACCGGCAATGCTGGTGACATTTTCATCCCTGGTTGCCCGGATTACCTCATCTAATTTTTCATCCCATTTATCCAGTAAGGCAATTTTGGCATTTGGGGTTCTTAAGAAATCAGCCCAGAAGGGGAGGTTCTCAATAAGGATTGCGGAAAGATCACCGTAATAAGAACGATTAGAATAATTATTGATTTTATGACTACCACCCAGGGTGAGCCCCTTCCCGGAGAAAATACTTGTTTCAGGGTTATTGGAAGTATAAATTGCCATTACATCTTTTGGTCCTCTGAAATGGCATTTTTCAAGGGATTCATTACTTACCGGAATAAACTTGCTTTTGTCACTTGTGGTGCCTGATGATTTAGCAAACCATTTAATTTCTCCCGGCCATAAAAGGTCTTTTTCTGCAGCTCTAAGCTTGGATATATATGGTTTTACATCGTCATAGGTTTGTATAGGAATTCTGTTTTTAAAATCATTATAATTTTTGATGGAGGCATAATCATATTTCTTCCCCCAGGATGTGTCCATTGCAAAACTAATCAGGTCCGTCAGCTCTTCTTCTTGAACCTCAATAGGGTACTTCTTGAAAAGATCTATCTGATACAGCCTTTTAACATTAAGCCAGTTAACTATAGATGGGATTATTGCCATATTCAAAAATTAAATTAAACCAGAAACCAAAAATAATCAATTATTATCAGGAGTCAATTTATAATTTAACTGAAAACCTCTTTTAAAATTTTAAATGATTTAATTGGGCTAAGACTTAACTCATGTAATTGAAAATAATCCAATAAATGTTCAGTCATTATATTACGGTCGGCATGGCTTATTTTATAAGTGCCCATTGATTCATAATTGAGTGCGCTTAGTTCTGCAAATATTTTACTATGTGTTTTTGATAAATACAAGTTATGGGCAGGCAGGCTTTCTCTCATCACACCTTCTTTTAGGTCAAAATACCCGGGTGTTTCTGCATCTGTTAAGTTTGGCTGAAACCCTAAAAGCCGGCTCAGGTTTAACAGGAAGATCAAATGAAAATTAACATAACCAACTTCAAGTTTATCCAGAATATCGAGAGAAGATTCAATGAAGTCAAACAGGCCATAATTTGGTTCTTCTGTTTTCAGGCTTCTATAAAGTATTTCAGCCAGAAACAGAACAATTGTACTCTTATATATATTGCTGGTTATGCTGTGAAAAGGCTTATGTATTTTTGCTTCTTTAATCTGTTGTATTTCCCTCCCGGGTTTGTGATATGTCTCAAGGTTAAGGATATACAAAGGTTGAAATATGTTAATTTTCACCAGTGCTTTCTTTCGTCTTATTCCATGCATAATAAAGGTTTGCCTGCCAAAATTGCGGGTAAACATATAAATAATAATTCCACTCTCACCGTATTTGACATGATGTAAAACAATCCCTTTATTTTTTTGCATCATAAGCTCTAATTTACAGAAACATATTCACCTGATTAGCGTAAACAGTTAAAGTAGTTTTTATTGAAAAGTAAAATCAACAAAGATTTGTACCGTTCAATTGAAATTTTGTTATGAAGATAGTAATATAGGATGCAATATTATCTTTTTTATTGAAAAAACTCTTTTAATGAAGCAGGAAAAAGAAAAAGAGCTTGTCAGGCGTATTGCCAAGCTCGCAAAACAGAACCAAAAGCTCCGTAATAAACTGAAAGAATTGCAGGATCTCAGTGAGAAAGCAGGTAAAGAAAATGAGAAATTTAAAGCCCTTTTATCTCAAATTGATCCTGATAAACTTTTAGGTTTAAAAAAGGAAACTCAGCAGCAAGTGCTTATGTTTAAAATGAGTACGGTCCTTTTTGCTGAAATTCAGGGAATTACTAATACTTCCCATGATATAGACCCGGATTTATTACTGGATGAGCTGGATGAGATATTTTTTGAGTTTAATGCCAAAGTTAAAAAATATAATATTGAAAAAATAAAAACCATTGGTGATACTTTCATGTGTGCCGGAGGAATCCCTGTTAAAAATATTACCAATCCCGTTGAAGTGGTTTTGGCAGCTTTGGAGATGAAGGATTTTGTTGATAAGTATGAGAAAATACAAAAAAGCAGGAATGAGAAAGTATGGAAGATTAAATTTGGGGTTCATACAGGGCCGGTAGTTGCTGAATTTATGGGTAAGAAAAAAATCTCCTACGATATTAAGGGAGATACTGTAAATACTGCCAGCAGGATCCAATCAAATGCAGAGGATGAAAAAGTTATTATTTCAGTAATGACTTATGAGCTGGTAAAAGAATTTTTTAATTGCGAGTACTTTGGCAGAATACCTGCAAAGTATAAGGGTGACATGGATCTCTACGAGGTAAAGGGGCTTAAACAGGAGTTTGCGGAGGATAAAGATGGAGTTGTGCCAAATCATGCTTTCAGGGTAAAGTTTGGACTGATCCAGTTTTCTGATATGCAGGAAATAATTCTTGATAAATTAGAAAAAGAACTTCCGGATCATCTTTATTACCATAATGTTAAACATACCGTAGATGTAGTAACTGAAGTGGAGCTTATGGGTTGGGCAGAGGGTGTTTCTGATGAAGAAATACTTTTGTTGAAAACAGCAGGATTATTCCATGATGCCGGACACACAATTGGATACCAGGACCATGAGTTGTATGGGACAAAACTGACCTCTGAAATCCTGCCAAAATATGGCTATTCCATTGAGATGATTGACAGGATCAATGAAATTATAATGGCTACAAAATTACCACCTAAACCTGGTAATTTGCTTGAAGAAATAATTTGCGATGCCGATCTCGACTACCTGGGAAGGAGTGACTTCATCCCGGTTTCAAATACCCTGTATAAAGAACTAAATGAACAAAATATGATTGGTTCTTTAAATGACTGGAATAAGTTACAGGTAAAATTTATTTCCGGACATCAGTATTTTACTGAAACTGCCAGGAATCTGAGAGAAGTAAATAAGCAGAAGCAGATTGAACGAATATCCAGGCTTATAACGGATGAGGTTAATGAATAAAAAGTATTTTGGTTACAAATGTTTTTGAACCATCACTGTTACTTATAAAAACCAGATAAACACCAGTTTGTACTCTTTGTTTGAGGGTATTCCTTCCGTCCCATATTGCCTGGCCTCCAAGAGATTCTGTTTCAAAAACTATATTTCCGCTGATATCGGTGATTTTAACATTGGAATTATCAGTCAGACCGGTAATAGTTATGGGGCCTTCATAGTCTTCTCTTACAGGATTTGGGAAAGTATAAACCTGATTCATTTCTTCTGATCCTGTAGTGGCTGCACCACGATAGGATAAAATGCCATCCTGGGTTCCAATAAACACTTCGCCCGAATGGGGATTGATGGAAATAGCTGTAATCCAGTTTGTAGGTAAAGGGCTGGATTCCTTATTAAAACTATTTATTTCTTTGATACCATCCTCAGAAAAAAGAAATACTCCTGCAGCCCTGGTACCAAACCATTTTTGGTTAGCACCATCAACGGCAATTGCAGTTATTTCTTCCGTACTTAAAAGGTAGTCAGCTAAGCCGCTACCATCATTCCTTGGGATTTTTACTTTTTGTGCAACTGTACTTCCATTATATAATATTTCTGAAGGATTGTAATAAACCAGGGGACCGTGTTTTGTGCCAATCCAGATATTTCCATCCAGGTCAAGAGTGAGGCTTGTAATATCCTGATATGTTTTTCCGTTTTGGTCAATAACAGGGATTCTCCTGTAGAGGTCATCAGATTCATTTTCAATGGTTTGATTTTCATTAAAAATAAAGAGACCACCATTACGGGGAAGAGAAACCCACTTATCCCCATAGTTTGTTTCGATGATATCCCCAAGGGTTATTCCGCTGATTCTTCCACCAAAACTGAAACTTTTCCAGTCACCGGCAGATGTTTTTACAGAAATGGGTTTATCTACAAGGCTGTTTGTTACCCAAAGATTATTGCTATTATCAAAAAGAAGTCCAAAGATCCTTACATCATCATCACTTACCGATGTATGTTGTAAACTGCTATTGTTCTGATTATAAATATTCAGGACTTCCTTTTCAGAGATTTCAATTAATCCGTAACCCCAACTGGCAGCATATATATGTTCTGGTTCAGATGGGTGAGGTATGACCCTGATAAGGTCTTTTACAGTATAGATAATATTGCTTTCCCATATATTATCTTTAAATGAATAGATTTCTCCATTTCTCCATAAATTACTCCATATGCTGGTGATTCCACCACCCACAACCCAGGTAGTATTTTGATTACTGTATAAGGAGAAAACATTACTTGTGTATGGCCCGTTTGGAGCGATGTGCTCAAATGATTGAAAATCTGTGCTTTTTATAAGGCTGTGAGAGTTATCGGCAATCCATAAAATATTATCCGAATCGATAGTTGCCTGCCGGGGTTGAACTCTTCCCCATCCATAACTATCGATAAAATATTCTGGTGATGGGGAGCTATTATAGACTGAGAGCGATTTTTCAGATGAAATAAGCAATTTACCATTACCCGTATTCAGGGAAAGGTTTAATTCATTCGTGTGAGTATAAAAAGTCCATTGCGTACCATCAGAAATATAAACTGAATCTATTCCATTTAAGGTGGAAGTCTGGTTGACATAAATAGAATTATTCAAGGTGAGAATGGAATTAAAAGTCCGGTTTGAGCCGGGAATATTTTCAATTTTAGTCCAATGACTAAAATCTATCAGCAAAGGGTCATTAATATCGCCCCTTAATATGCCTGATTTTGTGGCAGCATAGAGATTTTGATTTAATAAAGCAAGTTCATAAACAGGTAGAGGCTCTCCATTCTCTCCAATATAATAAGTGTCTTTAAATTCTTTCTTTTCAAGATCTAATACAACGATACCAAAATCACAGGAAAGATAGGCCAGGTTTTCGATAAAAAGGGCATTGTAAATTGTTTTTTTTCCTGCAACGGAGGATCTGTATATATCAGAAAGGTTAATTACTTTATCACCCTGGATTAGATCAATGTTGCCGTTTTGATAGGCAACCAGAAGAATATGAGTTTTGCTATTGTATTTAATAAAAGAGATTCTGATATCAGAAAGGCCATGGACTTGTGAGAATTTTGCTATGGAGTAATCTTCTTTATGAAAAGAAAAAAGTGCTTTTTCTGTAGCACAGAAGATCATGTCTCCCTGATCTGTAAGGCTGATAGATTGCCTGTAAGGATAGTGATCTCTCCATTCACCTATTCTTATTTGTCCATGAGCAGAATTCAGGAGAAGGAAAATGAAAAAAGAAAAGAATACAATTTCCCTTTTTGTGGCAATGTGAAATCTTCTCATTAGCAGTCTTTAATCAACAAAAACTCTTTTTTATATTTTTGAATAAAACGTGATAAATAATTATTTGGTATAAATCAGGCCGGGTTTTGAACAAAGATGGTCAGCTTATAATTTATTAACTCAGCTTATTCAGGTATTTTATCAGTTTCCTTAGAGCCAGTGCCCGGTGACTTATCTTGTTTTTTTCTTCCATGGGCATTTCTGCAAATGTTATATCATAGCCATTTGGTTT
>JAOZKQ010000635.1 GCA_029935275.1 Bacteroidales bacterium
AACTTTGTTATACAGGTTACTTTTTATGGTAAAGTTACCTAATATTTTCCTTCTGGCAGTCTGTGTCAGGTAACATTTTTCTCTGAAAGTTACTTTTATTCTGGAAGGATCCGATTGCAAAAAAAATGTGATTTATTCATTTTAACAAAATAATTCTGTTTAAAGACATACTCTTAGACTTCAAAGCATCTAATCGCTATTTTTTATACTATATTGTTATCTTTGCCCGAAATTATTTTAGCACTATGAACTTTGTTGAAGAACTTAAATGGAGGGGCATGATCCATGACATTATGCCCGGAACTGAAGAATTACTTAATAAAGAAAAATCAAGCGGATATATAGGTTTTGATCCTTCTGCCGACTCTTTGCACATTGGTAACCTGGCAGGTATAATGATCCTTAAGCATTTTCAGGAAGCCGGGCATAAGCCTGTTGTACTGGTTGGGGGAGCTACCGGCATGATTGGTGACCCATCAGGAAAGTCACAGGAGAGAAACCTGCTGGATGAAAAAACACTACGCCACAACCAGGAATGCATTAAAAAGCAGCTTTCCCACTTTCTGGATTTCAGCTCAGGAAAATCCAATGAAGCCCTTTTGGTGAACAATTATGACTGGATGAAAGAATACAGCTTCCTGGACTTTATTCGTGAAATTGGTAAACATATAACTGTTAATTATATGATGTCCAAAGATTCCGTTAAGAAAAGGATAAGTTCAGAGGCAAAGGAAGGCATGTCTTATACTGAATTTTCGTACCAGCTGGTACAGGGAACGGATTTCTTACATCTTTACCAGACGATCAATTGCAAGCTGCAAATGGGAGGATCTGACCAGTGGGGGAATATTGTAACCGGGACAGAACTGATCAGAAGAAAAACAGGAGGTGAAGCTTTTGCCCTTACCTGTCCGCTTATTACAAAATCAGATGGGACCAAATTTGGTAAAACTGAAAGCGGGAATGTATGGCTTGATGCAGAAAAAACATCCCCTTACAAATTCTACCAGTTCTGGCTGAATGTTTCGGATGAAGATGCGGCAAAATATATTAAAATATTTACCATGCTGTCAAAAGAAGAAACAGAATCCCTGATTACTGAACATCAGCAGGCCCCTCACATCAGGCTTTTGCAAAAAAGACTGGCTGAGGAAGTAACTTCAATGACCCATGGCCAGGAGGAACTGGAAAAAGCAAAAGAAGCTTCCGGCATTTTATTTGGAAAAGGCACCACCGATTCATTAAAAAGGATGGATGAAAAAACCTTTTTGTCAGTATTTGAGGGGGTCCCCCGATATAATGTTGATAAAAAGAGCATCCTTAAAGGAACAGCAGCATTTACTCTGCTGACTGAAATGACAGGGATTTTTGCTTCCAGGGGGGAACTAAAAAGATTGACCAGTGGTGGAGGTTTAAGCATAAATAAAGAAAAAATGAATGATCCGGAAAAAATGATCGACTCCTCATTTTTATTGAATGACCGGTATATTCTGGTTCAAAAAGGAAAGAAGAACTATTTTCTGATAGTAGCTGAATAAGTTTATACTATTATTTACTTTTTTTCGTTAAGTGTTTATA
>JAOZKQ010000636.1 GCA_029935275.1 Bacteroidales bacterium
ACTTCCTGTATATGCAGATAACCTTCATGGGAATAGGCAGGTCTTAAATCCCAGGAATCTTTAAGAAGTTTTAGTGCCTCTTCGTTTCTGCCAAGTTTATATAGGCCTCAACCTTTTGAATCTAAAGATGGACAGTACTCCGGGTATCGCTTTAAAATTATTTCTAAAAGATCAAGCCCTTCATTTACATTTATTTCATTGTCGATCAAAAACCAGGCAAAATTATTAAGCCATAATAGATTCTCAGGTTCTACCTGAATAGCATTGCGATAATAATTTTCTGCTTCATCAAATAAATTGGCACTTGAATAAATAGCTCCTATATCTGAGGAGATCATGGCTTCAGTACAATGAAGAATATTTCGTCTAAGCGATTTATATTCAGAAAGTAAATTGTTTCCCTTTTCTATTTCCCCCTGTGAAAAGGCGCAAATTGCCTGATAATGAATTATTAACATAGCTTCAGGGAATATGTTTATTCCTAATTCAAGTAGCTCTGCTTCTTTTTTATGATCATTGGTCTTATGGTAAGCATCTCCCATCAGAAAATAAATAAAAGGATTGCGATAATCAGTCCCCCACTTTTCATGAATTTCAAACACCTGCTCCCAGGAACTTATAGCATCTTCATATTCAAATAATTTGTAATGGGCAAATCCAAGCTGATGCCAATATTGTGGGTTCAGGTCATCAATATCTATAAGTTGTTTTAGATATCTGATTTCTTCATATGGGGTTTCAAAAAAATACGCATTAAGTGTATTTATAATTAATTTTTCTTCAACCGGCAAATCATCTCTTTTACTATAGGCTTTTTTACACCAATACTTTGATTGTCTGTTTTTTCCCAATAGCTGATAAGCGTAGGTAATAAATACATACGGATTAATGAAAGCTGAATCGGTTTCTATTGCTTTCGAAAACCATTCCACTGCAGTTTGCATTTCTAAATCTGTAAAAGCATCAATTCCATGCATGTAATACTTAAATGCTTCAGATGAATTTGTAAAATAAATTCCACGAATTAGAGGAAAATTATTTTGATCGGTATATTTTTTTATTTCAATATAATTCTTTATCAGACCGGACAGGGAGTCGGCCATTGCAAATATATCATCTTCTGTTTCTCCACTCACTTGATAGGTTTTGTATATTTCCTCTGTTTCAGCATCTACCAGCAGGGCATTAACACGGACTTTATTTCCGGCTTTCAATATGTTTCCCAGGATAAGTGTTTTTGTTTCCAGCTTTTGTGCAAGTTCACTGGCAAATGAAGGGGTCAGGGATGCAATGTTTACATTTTTTTTGTCCTCCAGTACTTTATTTACAGCCTGGTACTGTCGGACTGACAACTCCTTTGAATTTGAAAGAGTAGTAATTAACAGGTTCTGAAAGCCACCCTGCCAGACATTATACAATGTATCACCTGTCTGGTTTTCAAAGGGCATCACTGCAATAGAAATCCTCCCGTCAGAATCTCTTATATCTATAAATTTATCTTTCTTAAATACTCTTGGATATGCCAATATTATAACAGCAACAATTAATACCGCAATAATTACATCACTTAGTAT
>JAOZKQ010000637.1 GCA_029935275.1 Bacteroidales bacterium
CAGTTCATATTTATTTTTTTACCTTTGAATAAAATTTTTAATATAAAATATTCAAATATGAAAAAAATATTATTCTCAGGGTTTTTATTAATTTTTATTTCTTATTCTACTTTTAGCCAGGAGCCCGCAATAACCACCCAGGATACTGTACAGGTAGAACAACAGGCTGAAACAACTCCCCCTCCTGCACAGAAAAAGCCGAAGAAAACAGCTTCTCAGAAAAAGAATAAGTTTTATTTTGGTGGAGATTTTGGTTTTAGTTTTGGTAGCTATATGCGAATTGGAGTCTATCCTTTGGTGGGGTATAAAATTTTACCTAAATTGTCAGTAGGTGCAAAGATTGGATATGAATACATTAAGGATTCAAGGTATGCCACCGATTATGAAACCTCAAATTACGGATGGAGTGTGTTCTCACGTCTCAGGATTTTCCGTAATTTATATGTTCATGCAGAATATCAATCTATTAATTACGACCTTTATAATTCCGCTGGAGATTCCGATCGTGAATGGGTGAATTTTTTATTGTTGGGTGGAGGTTACAGTCAGCCTTTGGGAGGCAATGTCAGGTTAAATGCCCAGGTCTTGTTTGATGTGTTGCAGGCCGATAACTCGCCGTATAGAGCATGGGAGCCAATTATGAGTGTGGGTATTAGTGTAGGTTTCTGATGGGAAACTAATACTTTAAAATCTAAAGCTAAGCTTTATAAATTGCTCTTTGAAGTTCCAGTAATTACCGGAAGTATCGCATTATTTTTTGATAAGCTAAATATTAAATGCTTAGTACAGTCAACATTAATTTAATAAGCAGTTTTTTAAGCCTGGCTCAAATAGCTGGTATGTCCGGTTTTGCATCATCTTCATTATTCTTGATAAAATTTAATTTATGAGCAAAACAGACAAGAATACTCCCAAAGTGCCCTTCTCATTAGAAAAGATCATAAAAGGTATGCCTGAATATGCCTACGTTATATCCAACGAAGGTAGGGTATTAACCTGGAACAAAAATGTAGAGACTCTTTCTGAATATTCAGAGGATGAATTGAGTAATATATTTATTACTAAGCTTATTTGCAAAAAAGATAAAGACAGGGTTGCAGGAAAATTCATGGAACTTATTGCTGAAGCTGAAGACAAAGAGCGAATTATTGAATATTGCATACAAACAAAATCCGGAAAAATAATTCCCTGCCTTGCTATGAGGAGTGTTGTAGTAGTGGATAGCATTAAATATATGGTAGGAATTTTAATTGTTATCAGTAAATTGAAAAACAGCAAAGAAAAACTTGATACTTATATTGCCAAAATAGTTCATATAAAAACCCAATTACAGGATTACTACCGCAAAATTGAAAAGTTGCATCAATCTGAAATCGAACTTAAGGATCGCTTACGTTTCAATATCGAAGCCTTTAATAGTAAGTTGATCAACAATTTGCCGGGTCTTTTTTATGCATACGAAAAAGTGGGTGAGAAATTCTTTCTTAAAAAATGGAATAAAAACTACATCCTTGATTTAGGTTATTCGGAAGAGGAACTTTTAAATAAGGAAGCCCATGAATTCTT
>JAOZKQ010000638.1 GCA_029935275.1 Bacteroidales bacterium
CATCAGAAAATTTTACACTATATAAGTCCTGATGCATATCAAGAAAAACATACAAGCCATTCTCTTTTGCCCATTGAATTCTTTCATCCAGGCAATCAAACATCTTTTCGTCAAAAATTCCCGGTTCCGGCTCCAGTCCATCCCAGATAATCCCAAGGCGAATCACATTAAATCCGGCTTTACGAAGATTCTCAAAAACTTTTGGAGTAAGGGCACAAAAGTAATCTCCATCAGGAGATTTATTTACCAAATTCACACCGCTAAAGATCATCTCCCTACCCATGGGGTCAATGAATGAACGGTCTTTTACTGAGATGAAATGACCTTCGGATCCGGACATCTTATCAGGATAGCTATTAAAGCAAGCCGATAATAAAAGCATCACCGAAATAATAAACAGGAAACTATATTTTTTTATAATATTAATCTGCATTTTCTTTAATTTGAATCTGCAATAGCCCCCCCTTACATCAGGGTTTTCCTGAAATTGAATAAAGTACAATATGAAGTAAGAAGGATACTAAAGCAAAACATATACCACCCCTGAACCGGGATGGTATGTTTTGTTTAATTGTTATTTTTTATCAAATGATAATGTCATAATAAAGGAAGGTCTCAGGTATAAGTCACCATCATTCCCCGGATCACCTTTATAAGAGTGAAAGAACATTGTAAAAGTCATTCTTTCGGGGGCAATTTCCCTGACAATAACCGTTGATGTATAATCTTTCATACCTATGAAACCAGCATTTGTAAAAGTAATATAGTTAACATTTTTAAAGGTAACAGTTTCCGGAACACCACCCTCCTGATCATCATTTGCATCATAAACCGACTCAATAGTTAAATCCGTATTTTCATGTAAAGACCAGGTTGCTGAGATAGGATTAGAAAGGGCTATTTGCCAGATTCCATAAGCTGTTTTTGTTATAATTTCATTCGGATCATATTCTGCTTCAGCATGAACCCAGCCTGCCAATACTTTTCCATTTATATTATCTAACGAATAACTTCCATCAAATTTAAAAGTGTATTCATTATCATATTCCTCAGATAAGCCAAGTACATCAAGCATGTCATTCACCGCAAAAAAGTAATCAGGTACAAGTTCCTCTTTAACAAAACCAACTCCATCATAGGGCCCTGCAGTTCTGGAGAGCAACCATGTTTTACCGTTTGCAGCACCAGATCCCCCTGTTAACATTTCTTGAATGGTAGCTATTGTAACAGTTTCTGTTTTTGTAGTTTCTCCACCAGCTCCTGTTACTGTACATGTAATTGTATAATCACCACCCGTTGCATAAGTTTTTGTATGGCTGCCAACAGAATCAGAAACAGTACCATCACCATAGTCCCAGTGCCAGGAAGTTGTATTTTCTGCTTCGGCTGCAATGTCAATAGAAAAGCCATTAACAGTAATAAATAAATCAACTGTGGGTGCAGGTTCTTTATCCTTTTCACAGGCTGTAAAGTAAATCCCCAAAAACAGGATTAAGCCTAATCCCAATACATTTTTTAATAATCCTTTACGTTTCATAATCATAAAAATTTAAAATAATAA
>JAOZKQ010000147.1 GCA_029935275.1 Bacteroidales bacterium
GTGTTACGTATATTAACAGGGAGATTAAAGAATGTCACGAATAGGAAATTTACCAGTCTCAGTACCAGAAGGCGTAAGCGTTCAGGTTTCGGAGACAAATTTGGTTACTGTAAAAGGGCCTAAAGGGGAACTGAGCCAGCAGGTTAATCCGGATATTAAAATAGAAATTAGGGAAAAGGACCTTGTGGTTAGCCGCCCTTCTGAATCGAAGCAACATAAATCTATGCATGGTTTATACCGTTCATTGATAAATAATATGGTTATAGGCGTATCTAAAGCTTATGAAATAAAGCTCGAGCTGGTTGGTGTGGGTTACCGTGCAGAATCAAAAGGTCAGCTGCTTGAATTAAGTCTTGGATACTCTCATGATATTATCATAGAACTTCCTCCGGAAATTAAATTTGAAGCAAAAACTGAAAGGAGAAGTAACCCGGTTATTACATTAACCAGTATTGATAAACAATTAATTGGGCATGTAGCCTCTAAAATTCGCTCATTTAGAAAACCTGAACCTTACAAAGGTAAAGGTATAAAATTTGTTGGCGAGCAAATTCGTAGAAAAGCAGGTAAATCTGCAAGTGTGTAATAGATAATAGAATCCAATCATGGCTTTGACAAAAACAGATAGAAGAAATAGGATTAGAAAAAGAATCAGGAAACATGTTCTTGGTACCAGCGAAAACCCAAGATTATCGGTTTTCAGGAGTAATAAACAGATCTATGCACAAATTATTGATGATTTGTCAGGAGAAACACTGGCATCAGCTTCATCTCTAAGCAAAACGATTCTGGAGAAAAAGAATATTAATAAGATTGAACAGGCCAAATTGGTTGGAAAACTAATTGCTGAAGAAGCTCAAAATAAGGGTATCAGCAAAGTGATTTTTGACAGAGGTGGTTATCTGTATCATGGAAGAATTAAAGAGTTAGCAAATGCTGCCCGTGAAGGTGGCCTTAATTTCTAGCAAAAAGATATTATGACAAATGGCATAAGAAAAGTAAAAACCAGTGATCTTGAACTGAAAGACAGACTGGTAAGTATTCAACGGGTTACTAAAGTAACAAAAGGTGGCAGGACTTTTAGTTTCTCAGCAATTGTTATTGTTGGTGATGAAAATGGGATTGTTGGACATGGTCTTGGTAAGGCCAAAGAAGTAACAACTGCAATAGCAAAAGGGGTTGAAGATGCAAAAAAGAACCTGGTAAAGGTACCTATTATGCATGGTACTATACCTCATGAGCAATTAGCAAAATTCGGTGGTGCAAAAGTCTTTTTGAAACCTGCTTCTGAAGGTACAGGTGTTAAGGCTGGTGGTGCTATGAGAGCTGTACTTGAAAGTGTTGGAGTGAAGAATGTATTGGCTAAATCTAAAGGCTCATCAAACCCACACAACCTGGTAAAGGCTACTTTTGCAGCTCTTTTGGAATTACGTGATGCTCATACAGTAGCACAACAAAGGAGCGTTTCACTTGATAAAGTGTTTAACGGTTAGAATTTAGAGAAATGGCAAAAATTAAAATAACACAAACAAAAAGCAGAATAGGCAGACCAAAACCGCAAAAGTTAACTCTTGATGCACTTGGTTTAAGAAAGATGCATGCGACTGTTGAAAAAGAAGCTACTCCTCAAATATTAGGAATGGTGAGAAAAGTAAGACACCTCGTAAGGGTAGTTGAAGTTTAATCGATAAGTTAAGAATATAATGGATTTACATAATCTCAAACCTGCTGAAGGTTCTACACATAGCGACAGAAGACTCGGACGTGGACAAGGTTCCGGTAAAGGTGGTACTTCTACAAGAGGTCATAAAGGACAGAAGTCAAGATCTGGATACTCCAGAAAGATTGGTTTTGAAGGAGGCCAGATGCCCCTGCAACGCCGTGTTCCAAAATTCGGATTTAAAAATATTAACAGGAAGGAATATAAGGGAATTAACCTTGGAGTACTGCAGGCATTGGCAGAAAAATCAGGTATTTCAGAATTTACTCCGGAAGTAATGATAAATGCTGGTCTGGTATCCAAGAATACTCTTATAAAGATTCTGGGTAAAGGGGAATTAAAGGCTCAGTTGGTTGTGAAAGCACATGCTTTTTCTGAAACTGCTAAAACTGCTATTGAAGCTGCAAAGGGAACCGCTGAAAAAATTTAATTGAATGAGAACGCTGATTGAAACTATAAAGAATATCTTTAAAATAGAAGACCTTCGTAACAGGATCCTCTTTACTTTAGGTATGATTATGATTTACAGGCTTGGTAAGTATGTTACGCTGCCTGGTATTGACCCTGCACAGCTGGGTCAGTTAAAAGCACAGACATCAGAAGGTATTATGGGATTGCTTGATATGTTTTCTGGTGGAGCTTTTTCAAGTGCCTCGGTTTTTGCTTTAGGAATCATGCCCTACATTTCTGCATCTATTGTGGTGCAGCTACTTGGTATAGCTATTCCTTATTTCCAAAGGCTACAAAAAGAGGGAGAAAGCGGAAGGAGAAAGATCAATCAAATTACCAGATACCTTACAGTAGGAATTCTGTTGTTGCAGGGACCAAGTTATCTTTTAAATTTACATGCCAGACTACCTGAATCAGCATTTCTTGTATCTGGTGTATTTTTTCAGGTTTCTTCAGTTATTATTCTTACAGCAGGAACCATGTTTGTTATGTGGCTGGGTGAGAAAATTACTGATAAAGGTATTGGGAATGGTATTTCCATTATCATTATGATTGGTATTATTGCCAGGTTGCCTTTCTCAATTATTGCCGAGTTTGGTAGCAGACTGAATGGTGCAGGTGGGCTGGTTGCATTCCTGGCCGAAATGATTTTCCTGTATGTTGTTGTTTTCCTGACCATACTTTTGGTTCAGGGGACCCGGAGAGTTCCGGTACAGTATGCAAAACGAATTATTGGAAACAAACAGTATGGTGGAGTTCGTCAGTATATACCTTTAAAGGTAAATGCTGCAGGTGTAATGCCTATCATTTTTGCACAGGCAATTATGATGCTTCCAATTATGCTTGTTGGTTATGCTTCTGATCAGGCATCTGGTTTTGCAGTTGCGTTTTCCAATATGTTTGGATTTTGGTATAATTTAACGATGGCTTTAATGATCATCATTTTTACATATTTTTATACGGCAATTACAATTAATCCAACTCAAATGGCTGAAGATCTTAAGAAAAACGGGGGTTTTATTCCAGGAATTAAGCCTGGAAGGAAAACATCTGAATTTCTTGATTCAGTGATGTCAAGGATTACCTTACCGGGTTCGATTTTTCTGGCCCTGGTTGCTATTCTTCCTACTTTTGCTGTAAACGTTGGGATATCTCAGTCGTTTGCTCAGTTTTATGGAGGAACCAGTTTGTTAATTTTGGTGGGTGTTGTATTGGATACTTTGCAACAGATTGAGAGCCATCTTCTTATGAGACATTATGATGGATTAATGAAGTCTGGCAGGATAAAAGGTCGCTCTGGTGGAGCTTCGATATAAAATAGTTTTATAGTTCTTTGATGTTAAATATAAAAACAGAGGTGGAGATTGAAATCTTAAGGCAGAATAATCTGTTAGTTTCAAAAACGCTTGCTGAAGTCGGGAAAATGATCAGGCCGGGTGTTACTACCCTGGAACTTGATACAAGAGCCGAGGAGTTTATACGTGACAATGATGCAATACCTGGTTTTAAAGGGTATCATGGTTTTCCGAATACGCTTTGTGCTTCAGTAAATAGTGAGGTTGTGCATGGCATTCCTTCTGATTACCAACTTAAGGAAGGTGATATTATCTCTGTTGACTGTGGTGTGATTAAGGATGGTTATTATGGCGATTCAGCTTTTACCTTTGAGGTAGGTAATGTGGATGAGGAAATTCATAAGCTCTTAAAGGTTACCAGAGAATCCCTATGGAAAGGGGTTGGTGAAGCTGTTACTGGAAGGAGGGTTGGAGATATAGGCTATGCTGTTCAATTTCATGCTGAAAAGAACGGTTATTCCGTAGTAAGGGAACTGGTTGGTCATGGCTTAGGTTCTGAATTACATGAATCACCGGAAGTTCCTAATTATGGAAGGAGAGGAAGAGGCCCCAGATTACCGGAAGGACTTGTAATTTGCATTGAACCCATGATTAATATGGGGGTTAAGGAAATTATACAGGAGCGGGATGGATGGACAATTAGAACGAAAGATAAAATGCCTTCTGCTCATTTTGAGTTTGCAGTAGTTATTAGAAAAGGGAAAGCAGAAGTTTTGACAACTTTTGATTATATTGATGAAGTTCTAAATAAAAATAATAATTGATATGGCTAAACAACCATCAATACAACAAGACGGGAAAATTATTGAAGCATTGTCTAATGCTATGTTCAGAGTTGAGTTAGAGAATGGTCATGTTATTACTGCACATATATCAGGGAAGATGAGGATGCATTATATTAAAATATTACCTGGAGATAAAGTGAAAGTAGAGATGTCTCCTTACGATTTGTCAAAAGGAAGAATTACATTTAGATACAAATAAAAAATACAGAAATGAAGGTAAAAGCTTCAGTTAAAAAGAGATCAGCAGACTGTAAGATCGTCCGTAGGAAAGGGCGTCTGTATGTTATTAATAAAAAGAATCCCAGGTTTAAGCAAAGACAGGGATGATAAAATAATTTATATTTTTTAAATAGTTCAATTTATGGCTAGAATTGTTGGTGTTGATTTACCAAAAAACAAGCGAGGTGAAATAGGGCTTACCTATATTTTCGGAGTCGGCAGAAGTTCTGCTAAAAAGATTCTTGAAGAAGCCGGTATTGATATTAATATTAAGGTTAGAGATTGGGATGATGATCAAATCGCGAAGATCAGGAAAATCTTAAATGAGAAATTCAAACTGGAAGGAGAACTTAGATCCGAAGTACAGCTGAATATTAAGAGGCTCATGGATATTGGTGCCTACAGGGGGATTCGTCACAGGATTGGTTTACCCGTAAGAGGACAGAGTACAAAAAATAATGCCCGCACCAGAAAAGGAAGAAGAAAAACTGTTGCTAATAAGAAGAAAGCAACTAAATAAAATGGTTTATTATGGCTAAAAAGACAGGATCAAAGAAAAGAGTTGTTAAGGTCGAAGCTACGGGCCAGGCTCATATACATGCCTCGTTTAATAATATTATTATTACGCTTACCAATAACGCAGGACAGGTGGTTAGCTGGTCTTCTGCTGGTAAAATGGGATTTAGAGGTTCAAAAAAGAATACGCCTTATGCTGCTCAGCAAGCTGCGCTGGATTGCGCCAAGGTAGCATACGATATGGGTTTAAGAAAAGTTACTGCTTATGTGAAAGGACCTGGTTCAGGTAGAGAATCAGCAATTAGAAATATTCACGCCAGCGGTATTGAGGTAAAGGAGATTATTGATGTTACACCAATGCCACATAATGGCTGCAGACCTCCAAAAAGGAGAAGAGTTTAATTTTTTTAAGAAGATAATAATTGTAAAATAAATGGCTAGATACACAGGACCAAAAACGAAAATTGCCAG
>JAOZKQ010000148.1:0-1466 GCA_029935275.1 Bacteroidales bacterium
TACCTGAATACGGTCAAGCTTGTCCATCCATACTTTTTCCCCCTGGCTTTTCAGTGCATCAAAGTTCCAGTCAGGAATTTCACTATCAAGGTTAGCTTTTGCCTGTTCCTTACTGATAAATGAAATCCCATATTTAAATTCAATGGATGTTTGATCATCTGCAGGAAATTCAAAAAGGGCAAGGGGTTCGATTTTACTTGTTTTTTTTCTGGTATTTTTTCTGGTTTGCTGATTTAAGGAAGCTTTTCCAGGGAGGTTAAACTTTCCATAAACATATGCCCTCATACCTGCAAATACCTCTTCACCAATAATGGTATTCCCTGATTCAATCTGCCATTGTCCCTCCTGGTTAATTTGAAGTTTTATCAGCTTGTTGGTTTTATCAGGGAATTTAAACCTGAAATATCCTGTTTTGTTACCGGGAACAAACTCTGTACTTACTTCTGAATCATACAGGTAAGTAAAATAGTAATATGGACGGACTATTTCTAAATCATGGTCGTACATTTGTTTGTTTTTCCACAATTCATCATTTGCTGTGCATGAGTAAGGCATAATTCCAAAAAGTTCTCCACTCCGGTGGGAGATCATTGTAAGAGGGAAAAAGCTGATCTGGTCATCCAGATAATCTGCCCGCATTGGATGCATACGTATCATCTGGTTAGGAAGCTGAACATTCGGCCGGGTAGGATGGAGGAGGTGTCCCATTCCCCCAATGTAGGGGTCAACATAGGAGAGATTAGATTTGGTCTTGGGCTGAGGCATACATCCAGCCAACAGCAGAGTTGCAATAATTCCTGAAACAAGGGCTTTACGGAATGGTGTTTTTAGAATTCTTTTCATAAAAAAGTGTAAATTCATTTTAATTGCCTTTATAGGTGACTTTAATTTTAAAAATAAAGATTAACTTACTCGTTAAATATGTTTGCAACCTGAATCAATAGTCTATTATTTTCAGTATCTATTTCCTTGGTTAAGGAATCATTATCCACATTTTGGTATCGATCATTAATCCATTGTTTCGCATGGCTGCTAAATTCCGGTGAATTATTTATTTGTTGCAACAAGGCTTCGGCTTCATCTTCTTTTCCACTATATTTTAAAGCCATCAAACCGAGGTAGTAATCAGGCATGCGATCTATTGTTGTCGGGATAAAGTGGTAGTGATCAGGTTTGGATTGATCTATTGTTTTCCAGGTATAGTCAATGATATTTTCCAGTTGTTCATTGGCTAAAGACTTATTGCCCAATTTATCATAACAATATGCTAATAGGAATTCCTCTTTGCGTTGTTCTGGGTCATAAGGTTTGCCTACACCCAGATTTTCCGGCCATTGCATGGCTTCAAGAAGTATTTTAACCGAATTTTTATACTTCTTTTTTTCAATGAGTTCCAACGCTAATCTTATATGTGCTTCCTGCCATATCCTGTGACCGGCGGTCGCCCCTTCAGCCGGAAGCATATG
>JAOZKQ010000148.1:1566-5508 GCA_029935275.1 Bacteroidales bacterium
GGCTTGAAAATAGTCAATCTTCCATGAGGGATTTTGCAACTTTGCCCATGCAAGCATTTCCAGACTTTCCAGACGGTAAGGAAATACAAATTCAGGAGATGCAGCCAAACTTTTTGAAAGCAGATCTACGCTAACATCTGAAGTTTCATTTCTACTCAAATAGGCCAGCCACAAACTGTTCTTCACACATGAAGGCTCAATGGAGAGTAACTCTTTGGCTTCATTGTTCAATCCCAGTGCATGATAAATAAGCGCAAGTTCCAAATAGGTCTCTTCCGGGAATTCATTGGTGACATGTTGTGTGAAACTCTCTTTTTTCACATCACTTTTTTCAGATACATATTCTTCATATCTGGCCAGATGATTGAGTGGATCAATTTTCAGTAATTCCTTGGTCAAATCTTTGGTTTCATTTCCCATCAATCTGGTCGCTATTATTTTTGCTTCGAGGGCACTTATATTATACCTGTTAAAATCCAGTGATTTCTGAGCATATCTAAGGGCTAGATCAAGGCTGGTCAAACGGATATAAATTTCGGCCATTTGTTCGTAAGCAGCTGATCTGAATTCTATGGATCTGGCAGCCCAACCGAATGATTCAATGGCATTTACAAAGTCTTGTTTTTTTCTGTAGGCTATTCCTGCCAGATAGTTTGCCTGGCCGTCATAGGTGTTTTGCATTAAGGCAAGAGATGATAAATGAAGTGATTTGTCATATTCTCCCCTGCGGTAATGCAATTCGGATAATGCCAACAATGCTTCCTTGTCAGATCCATCTTTGTCAAGGAGTTCATTGAATATCCTGATTGCTTTTTTATACGCCCTGTAATTCATGGCATCCATGCCATCATTTACTAAACCTTGGCGGTCGGATAATTGTAGTTCTTCTGACGCCTCAAATGGCCGCTTAATGATTAAAGAATCTTGCTTTGAGGTATAAAAGAGTTTTTTATCCCCAACATATATTTCAAAATCGCTATTTGCTTTTATGGGAACATTTTTTGTAAATACTTCCATAGGTGTCAATACCATAGGTTCTTTACTCACAATGGTATTGCCAACTTTAATATACAATGTATCCATCATATTTTGCAGTGCATTTACCCCTATCATTAAATGATCATTCTCCTCTGTGATGTTCAATATTCCATAACGGGAGGAGGTTGTCATTCCACCAATTTCCTTAATGGGAAACCAAATTTCTTCCCAGCGATCGCTTGCGTAGGGAGAAAATCCAAACTGACTAATGGGATTTGGGCGACTGCCAGCGTGTTGACTGAACATCCGACCAGCTTGAAATTCAATATGTTGTCCATGAGTATCTGAGGCAAGATCTGCCCAAATTTCTCCTGAACGCGACTGGGTCCACATCCATATTTTCTTCCCGGGCATCTCTTCATTGAGAGACCAGTGTCCGAATCCAAATTTGCTATCATGATAATATCCACCGAAAAAGTTTTCTGTGGTTCCGACAACATGGTACGATTTTGAAGGTCCGAAATTATTGTTTTTATATACAGATATTTTCCTTCCTTCAGCATCCACAGGCCATGGTTTCGACTCTCCACTATGCTCCAGGTAAATATTCCCGGGAGCATAGAATTCAAGGTCTTCTGAGGCTACTGCAGTACCGGTCATCCAATTGTAGTAAGATTGATTCACAGCAGTTGGGTTATGCCACAAAACATTTGTTTCAAAATATGCTTTATCGGCAGGCAATCTGACTTCAACGCTCCATTGCGTTCTGGAAGGTAAATCTAAATTACCCACAATACAACTTACGCTTCCATCCTCATTCTCCCGGATGATATAATCAACTTTCGATGCAGTAGATGGGCTGTGCCCTATAATCCCAAAATTAAATTCTATGCCACCCATGGTCCATGGTCCCCGCATGGCAATGTTCCGGAATTTCACCACATCATTTTGATAGATAAAATCCTTTCCTGTAGATTTTTCTATGGCTCCCCATATTTTACCTCCTATTTCCGGCATCACCCATACTATGATATAGTCGTTTTCCAGTCTGATCACTTTCCAGGATTCTTCCTGCCCCTGATGGCTGTATCCTTCAAATTTATAGTATGGGTAGATCTTTGGATTTTTTGTAATAATCGGAACCGGGTTTGGGTCGGAATATGGATAGGTCATGAATACTTTCTGTTCTTCAGCAATAGTTGCCTTCTGACCCTGGGTTGTTGTTGCCAGTGTCAAAAATAACATGATAATTGCTGCTGATTGAATAAGTTTTTTCATATTCATTTTTAATCTCCTATTATTTATCTACAAAAAACTTGTCTAAAATACATAATTATTAATAATGCGAATCAAGAGTTGAACCCACTTTTGGGCTCTCCTTGTATTTGTCTGTTTATCCGGGGGTTGCACCCCCGGTTATTAATTGTTTTATCCGCCAGCTGGCGGATAAAATGTCTGAAGGATATAAATTTTAATAACCCCGTGCGAAGCTCGGGGAATTCAATAAAACACTCAAAACAGCCCTGATAAGGGTTGAACTTTCTTGTATTATATCCAAAATCAATATGATTCAACCCTTGATTTGCATTAATACTGATTAGTTACATGTAATCTTTAGTTGACTTCATTGGCAGACATTAATCATGCAATTTTTTTGCTCTTAAATATTCAAGAATTAAGGCTGGTTCATCTGTTTGAATAATATTAGCCCCATGCAAAAGTAATGAATTCATGGCTGTTTCAATAGCTCCTTTACGAATCATTTCATCTGCTTCACCCAGGGCATTGATCCATATCCGGGCATTCTCCGTGCGGATAAGATTCGTTACTTCAATGGTGTAAAATGACGGATCGATATGTACTAGTTGTGGGCTAAACAGTTTGAGGGCAGAATCTGCCATTTCGTATGAGTAAGCCCTTGGCATAAGCAATGAAGTTTTATCGAGATAACGAATCTCTTTCAATGCAATATAGTCATTATCAAAGTAAAATACCTGCTTTTCAGTTCCCGTTTTCCTAACCATTTTGACAATGGGTTCTAAGTTGCCAGTTTTCAGATCGATGTCAACCATAATGTTTCCATTAACTACCTGGAGGGCTTCCTCGAAGCTTGGAATTGTCTCGTCCGTTAGTGTCCCATCCTGCATTTTCAACCTGAATGTTTTTAGCTCGAGTAAGGTATAATTCTCCAGCTTACCTGAACCGTTTGTTGTCCGGTCAATAGTTCCGTCATGCATCAATACCGGAATACCATCTTTTGTGGTTTTAACATCCAGTTCAACAATATCCGCACCTAAATTAATAGCATGTTTTATTGCAGAGATTGAGTTTTCCGGATAGCCGTTATGAGCTGCCCGATGGGCTGCAACCAAAACATAGTCTGAGTTTGCATTATGGAATTTTTCAAGAATATTTTCCAGCTGCCCGGAGTTTTCTGGTCTTGTACAGGCAACAAGGAACAGAAGCAGAATAAAATTGATATATTTGATATAGAATTTCATGGTTTATTTTTATAGATTGAAAAATTTCCTTTCAATGATTAGTTCTCAAAGACTGGGACTACATTCTTAATCTGAATTTTCCCATTATCAACAGGCAATATAATTAATTTTCCTCCTGTGGGCCAGGCTTCATTAGTGGCTTCCCCACTTATATATCCATAGGCTAATATTATACCCCCGGTGTATTCTCCCCAGTAATTATTATAATGATCATGGCCACAGAAAGTTGCTTCTATATTCCCCACTTCCACAAATGCCTTGTAGGTACTCCCATCATCTTTCTCATAATAAACTTTTTCTAAGCACTGACCTTCTTTAGAAATAGATTTATCATCCCATAAATATTGATATTGTATAAAGGGAATATGAAATATTGAAATAGCCCTTGGCATTTTCCCAAAACTATCCTTGCTCTCTTTCGATTTGTTTTTATACCATTGTATCTGGTCAGGCTGAATTGCCT
>JAOZKQ010000639.1 GCA_029935275.1 Bacteroidales bacterium
TGAAGGCCAGAGGCAGAAGCCATCATGGTGTTTGGTCACCATTATAATATATTTCATGCCGGCATCTTTAGCTGTTTTAACCCATTCATAAGCATTGAATAATATCGGATCAAACTCTTTATACAGTTTGTCATAGTCTTCAATGGGCACCTGCACTCCCCTTGACCAGCCAATTTCAGTACCGCGGAGGCTTACCGGGCCCCAGTGGATGAACATACCAAAGCGCAGGACCTGCCAGTTATTTAAGGCTACTTTATTTGTTTCCGGCAGAAGTTCTGTAGATGGCTGTGCATTGCTATTGTAGCCTGAAGAGATAATAATTAAAAGAAAAATGAGAATTCGTTTCATGCTTTAAAGTTTTATTATTTTTCGGAATCTTAACAGTTATTTAGTATGTGTCTATAATATCGGGATATTATTAAATTGCGTTCCATATTATTTTTTTATTTTCAATTTGGCTTTCTTACATGGAACGCTAACTTGCTATTCGTTACCATTCCCGGGGCTTCACCCCGGGCTAATGGTTTTGCCCACTTCGGGGCTGTGTTGTCCCTATTAATTAAAACTATCGACCTTATGGACGGACACTATTTAATCTGGTTTTCTATTGAATCATAGACAGCCTGTAATACCTTAGACCTGATATTCATTTTGGAAATCAAATTATTTTCACGTGTTGTATAAACCCTGTTTGAGAAAAAAACATAAATAATATTTTTTTCCGGATCTACCCATGCAAAAGTGCCGGTATATCCTGAGTGTCCAAAACTGGAAGGGCTTGCGCTTTTTGCAGGGTAGGCAGCATCTGTACCTAATGATTTATTGTTTAACAGGGGTTTGTCAAATCCCAGGCCCCGGCGGTTATTGTTATCAGGAAACTGAGATCTGGTAAATTCTTTCAAGGTAGATTCTTTAATAAACTCTTCACCGCCAAATGATCCCATTTGAAGGTACATCTGTAGTAATTTTGCCAGATCATTAGCAGTAGCAAATAAGCCTGCATTACCCGAAATTCCTCCCATCATGGAAGCCCCTTCATCATGCACATGCCCGTGAATTTGTCTCTTTCTGAAAAAGGTATCATTCTCAGTAGGCGGGATCCGTTCCAGGGAATAATTCCTGTATGGATTAAAAGTCAGGGTATAAGCCCCAAGTGGGCGGTAGATATGTTCTTTTAAATAATGTTCGAAATCTTCTCCGGTAAGATCCTTAATGATTTGTGGGTAAAGGTAGAAGCTCAGGCCTGAGTATAAATATTTCTTTTCTTCTGATACAGGAGATTTTTTGATGGCTTTATACATTTTTTTCCGGTAGTTCTTATACAACCATAAGTGTTCATCAACCTGGACATTGTATTTAGATGTAGAATCAAATTTAAAGGTATGAAATTTGAATTTCCCGTTTTTTTTAACAGTATTTTTCCAAAAAGCAATCCATGATTGAAGGCCGGCCTGATGTGCAAGGATTTCCCTTACTTCAAGGTCTTTTTTATTAGAATTTTTAAAGGAAGGCCAGTAAGTACTGAATTTAGCATCAAGGTTTATCTTTCCTTCATCC